>JAJDZQ010000066.1 GCA_022824565.1 Anaerolineae bacterium
TAGATCAAACCCGGCGTGATGCCGAGCTCCTGCTCAACTTGCGCGACCCGCATGCCCGGCTGCGCAGCCAGACCGAGCGCCTCTCGCTTGAACTCATTGCTGTATCTTGTCATCGCTATACCCCCTGTTCACAGCCTACTCTATTGGACAACTAGCCTGTCAACAAATTGCGGGCAAGATCAGAGCTTCCCCCTGACTCGTCGGGGGGATTGAGGGGAGGCACACACCCTAACCTGTCGGGGGCTTTGAGGAGGGGGTTGTCGCGCCGTGCAACTATTCAAATCGTCTTCGTTGCATCACTTGCCTGGTTCTGCTTCGATGTCCACGCCATAATCGCGCGCGGCTGCCTCGCTGGATACATATCCCGCGCGAACATCGTCCCGTACGCGCTGGGGATCGCGCCGGGCTGGATCGCCAAAGCCGCCACCGCCCGGCAACTCCAGGATCACCCGTTGCCCCGGCTGCAAGCTGTAATGGCTCTTTGGATGTGGCTGTGTGCCGTCCGACAAACTGACTTTGCCAGGCGAGCCTGACCGTCCGCCCTGCAAGCCCAGCGCCGGTCGCTTGGTGCGGTCGTACATGCAGCTGTGCGTGGCTGGCGCGCCGGTGATGATTTCCAGCTCCATCACTTGCCCCAAGCCACCACGGAATTGCCCAGCGCCACCGGAATCGACCCGCAACTCGCGCCGGTGCATCAGCAGGGGGGCGGCCGTTTCGATGGCTTCGACCGGCACGCCCATGATGCCGCTGGGGAAGGCGGTTGCGGACAGCCCATCGCGGTCGTGCGCAGCCCCCATGCCGCCGGCCGAAAAGAAGATGTAGGCGAATTCCTGCCCATCCGCGTCCAGCCCGTCCATCATGGTATTCCACAAGCCGGCCGAGCCATTGGCGATCACGCGTTGTGGCACAATCTGCGCCAGCGCCGTCAGCAAGGGCTGGCTGACAAAATGACCGATCAGATGACGCGCGCTGACCGGTGCCGGGCGGCGGCAATTCAATATGCTGCCTGCGGGGGCGTTGATGTGAATGGGGCGAAATGCGCCTTCGTTGTTGGGGATGCCCGGCGCCAGCGCAGCCATCAATGTATAGGTGGTATAGGCATGCGTGTAATTCAGCACGACATTGATGCCGCGGTCGACCTGAGGCGAACTGCCAGCATAATCAACGCGCAATTCGTCCCCTGTCACCGTGATCTCGCAAGCGATTGTCAGGGGAGCATCGAAGCCATCAATCTGGATAGCGTTGCGGCAGCTGCCATCGGGCAGGTTGCGAATAGCAGCGCGCACAGCAGCTTCTGTTCGGCGTAAAATGGCCGCGGAGACCGCTTCGATATCGGGCAGATTATATTCGTCCAGCATCTCGATCAACTTGCGCGCGCCGACCCGGTTGCCCACTTCCTGCGCATAGATATCGCCGATGACCTGGTCGGGCACACGCACATTGGCGCGGATGATGTCGAATAGTTCCTGGTTGGCTTGGCCGGCTTTAAAGAGCTTCATCAAAGGGATAGCCAGCCCTTCTTCGTGCACCGAGCGCGCATCGCCGCCCATGGTCGCGCCGCCAATATCGACCGCGTGGCAGGTGCTGGCGAAGAAAGCGACGCCCCGCCCACGATAAAAGACTGGCGATACGATAGTCAGGTCGAAGAGATGGCCGCTGGCTTCCCATGGATCGTTGGTGATCAAGGTGTCGCCAGGCTGCAAGGTGTCGATTGGATGCTGGGGAACGATGAACTTGCGCACACAATTCGCCATGGTGTTGATGTGCCCGGGCGTGCCAGTGACCGACTGCGCCACCATATTGCCAGCCCGGTCGAATACGCCGGCCGACAAATCGCCTGCCTCGCGCACGACAGTCGTGAAGGAGCTGTGAATGAGCGCGGCCGCCTGTTCGTCCACGACCGAGATAAGCCGCCGCCAGATCACTTCCAGCGTGATGGGGTCAAGCATATTTTTTCATACCTAGTCCTACAGGGCAAAATCAGCCCTTCAGCCCAGTCAGAGCGATGCCGCGGACGAAGGTCTTCTGCGTGAAGAAGAAGAGCACGATCGTGGGCAGCATCGCCAAAGTTGAGGCGGCCATCATCAGCTGCCACTGCGCGCCGTACATATTTTGGAATAGCTTTAAGCCCAACGAGATCGTCCAGTCCTGCTGGTTTTGCAAATAAATCAGGGGTCCGAGGAAGTCGCGATAGGTCTGCACAAAAGTGAAGAGAGCCACCACCGCCAGCGCCGGGCGCATCAGCGGGATCATGACATGCCACAAGATGCCCAGTTCGCTGGCGCCGTCTATGCGCGCCGCATCGCTAAGCTCTTGCGGGATGGTCAACAAAAATTGTCGCAGCAAAAATACATAGAGAGCGCTGCCGAAAAAATGTGGCACGACCAGCGGCAAAAATGTGCCCACCCAGCCCAGATCGCGGAATATCAGGTAAAGCGGTATCAGGGTCACTTGCGAAGGCAACATGATTGTGCTTAGGTAAATCAAGAAGAAGAAATTGCGCCCGGGCCATTGAATGCGCGCAAAGCCATAGGCGATGAAGGTGCAGGAGAGCACGGTTCCCAGCACAGTCAAGCCGCTGATTGCGATGGTATTCCACATGTAGCGCCAGAAGGGAATATAGGTGGTAGAGGCGCCGAAGTTCTGCCATTGCGGATCGGGTGGGAAGATGGGCGGCGGCTGCTGAAAGATCTCGAGATCGGTCTTCAAGGCGGTGACGACGAGCCAATAGAGCGGGAAGATGTAGGCGACAGCCATGATTAGCACGATCGTGTAGGCGATCATTCGCTTGATACGGTCTTGCACGAGGCGATTTTCCCGCCAGCTAATCGCTGCGGCCACTTATTCCTCCGCGTGATAATAAACCCAGCGCGATGTTTTGAATAAAATGAGCGTCGCGACGAGCACGATCATGAACAGTATCCAGGCTTGGGCGCTGGCATAGCCCATTTTGAATTGCTGGAATGCCGTCTGATACAGATACATCGAATAGAACATCGCAGAATTGGCGACGCCGCCCGCCGCGCCATCGCGAGTCGCTGTCATCACCCAGGCTTCTGTGAAGTATTGAAAATATCCGATAACATTGACGATGATGGTGTAAAAGATGACTGGGCTGATCATGGGCAAGGTGATCTTGAAGGTTTTCTGCAGCGCGTTCGCTCCGTCGAGTTCGGCCGATTCCAACAGATCGTGCGGCACATCTTGCAAGCCAGCGAGGTAGATCAGAATGGTATTGCCGCCGAACCATGCGCCCATGAAGATCAACGACGGCTTGACCCAGTTGGGGTCGGTCAGCCAACCGATTGGCTGCAAGCCGACGAACCTGAGGAACTCGTTCAAGATGCCGAATTGCCCATTGAAGATCCAGAGCCAGACAATGGTGGAAGCGACCACCGGCGTGATTGACGGCACATAGAAGATGCTGCGGTAAATGGATAAGCCTTTTATCTTGGTATTGAGCAGCAGCGCCATCAGCATGTTGAAGACGAGATGAATCGGCAAGCCAATCAATACCATATAAAGCGTGTTTTGAATGCCGATTTTGAAGACGCGGTCCTCGAGCAAAAACAAGTAATTGTTCAAGCCGATATAACGCGGCGGCTGCAAGATGTTGTAGCGCGTGAAACTGTACTGCAGCGACTGTACGATGGGACCAATGTTGAACAGCAAGAAACCGATGATGGCGGGCGATATGAACAGCAAACCGATCAGTAGCGAACGGCGCTGCTGCTTGCTGAGTCGAGGTCGACGAATTGAAATGGTCATGGGAATGGCTACCCCCTGGCGGGGAAAGGCTGTCGGGGGCGCCGCGTGAGTCCCCCACGATGTTTTGTGCTGATTATGGGCGAGACAAGCCTCGCCCCTGCAAATCGTTGCGGGAAAGTGGAGCGGACACTTACATCATCGCCATGTCGAGTTCGCGCTGGACTTCTTCGGTCACGCGGTCGAGCGCCGCTTGCGCCGAAAGCTGCCCGGCTTTGACGGCGGTTTCCGCTTCGCCCAGGCGCGAGTTGTAGAAGTCGTTCACCGGGATCTTCGGCGGACCAAAAGCGTTGGGTCCATTCAGCAGGTCCAGCGCCAATTGGAAGCGATGGTCGCTGACGAAGCGCTCGGCCGTGGCCGCGCCCACCTTGGGGGGGATATTCTGGATATTGTAGCAGAACTCGCCCATGTGATCGTCTTCGCTCAGCCAGCGGATAAATTCCCAAGCCGCGTCTGGGTTCATCACGCCAGTGGGTATGGTGAAGACGCTGCCGCCGAAGGTGGTGCAATTCGGGCGTCCGCCAGCGGGATGTGGCGCCGCGATCATGTCCATCTCGAGGTCGGGCGCGAACTTCTTTTGGAACTGGATGAACCATTCGCCGACTTGCTTGAAGCCTTCCTTGCCGACGAAGAAGGGGTTCTGCGTGCTTAGGTAATCGCCAAAGCCGCTGGTGAAAGCCGCCACTTTTTCTGTCCCCAGCCGCGACCAATACCCCGCCATCCATTCCAGCGCGGCGACATTGGCAGGGTCGTTGGCGGTGATCGTCCCGCTATCTTCATCATACAAGCTGCCGCCAAAAACATGCGCCCACCAGGTGAGGTTGTCTGGCAAGAGACCGACGCGCTCGATATTGCCGTTGCTGTCGATGACCTCAAAAGCCTGACAGGCTTCGTCCAATTCCTCGATGCTGCTCGGCGGTTCGCTCATGCCGAGCTCTGCCAAGGCCGGCGGAGAGAAGGCCAGAACGCGCGCGTTGGAGGTGCACATCAAGCCCCAAAGCTCGCCATTGTACCACCAGTTGTTCCACAGCTGCGGGAAGTACTTCGAGCCGTCAATGCCGGCTGCTTCGGCATAGGCGGTCAGTGGTGTCAATGCGCCCTGCGAGGCAATCTGCACCAACTGATGCAGCCAGACAGCCGAAACGACATCGGGCGGGTTGCCGCCAGCGATCGCCGTCAGCACCTTTTCATATTGGCCAAATACCGTCGTCATATTGACATAGCTACTCGGGTGTTCTTCGTTGAATTGATCGACCAAGCCTTGCAGCACATCGAACTCAAAGCCACTCCAGCCCGTCCAATAATTGAGGAAGGCTTGCTCCTGCGCATAGGTCAAACCGGCTGGCATGGTGGACAAGGTCGCCGCGGTACCCGCTGCCAAACTGGCGCGCAAGAAATCTCGGCGAGAAATTCGTTTTTCACTCATGATTCTTCACTCCCTCACTCTATATTGCTTTCTTTGCGAAGCGAGCCCATTTTATCTGCGTAGCAAAAAACAGACGATGCTAAGCGCAACGAGTATGACCTGAATCGCCTGTATTGTCAAAAAACCTTGGTAACAAGCTTTGGCTTGCGGGTTTTCAGCCACGTTGTAACAACAGACAATTCCCTGTCGCCAACTGCGCCGACCAGCCCGGCCAGGCGACAGTTGTCGAGGCCGCTTCTTCAATAATCAGCGGACCCTGCGCCTTCCAGCCGGCCGCCAGCTGTTCACGGCGATACACAGGCGTCGGCACAGCCGGGGCATCGGCAGAAAAACGCACAGGACGCATCGCCACTGGCTCGTGATGGCCGCCGCCGGGCGGAGATGGACTTGCTACTTCTGGCTGGGGACCGCTGATGAGCACGCGCCAATTGACGGCTTCGATGGGCACGCCTTCTGCCAGTTGCCCATAAAAGGCGCGGTATTCGCTTTCAAAGACTGCTTGCATGCGCTGGATATGCGCGCGCGTCAAAGTCTCCATGGGGAAGGGCACCCGCACTTCATAGCCCTGCCCGACATAACGCATGTCGATATGCAGTTGCACGCGAATGTCGGCGGCGGAAACGCCAGCCGCTTGCACAATCTGTGTGCCATGCCGCACCAGCCCTTGCAGAATGGCGTTGAGCGCGTCCAGGTCGATGTCACAGAGCCGCCTGACATAACTGCGCGTAAAATCAAAAGCGATAGGCGCGGTGAGAAAACCAAATGCGCTGCCCACGCCAGCCAACGGCGGGATGATGATGCGCTCTATGCCCAAGCCATTGGCCACGCCACAAGCATGCACAGGACCTGCGCCGCCGGTCGCCACCATGCAGTAGCGGCGGAGCTCCAGCCCACGCTCGGCGGCATGCACGCGTGCTGCGGCAGCCATATTCTCGTTGACCAATTGATGCACGCCCCAAGCCATATTTTCCAGCGGCAGATCCAGCGCGGCTGCCAAATCGGTGAAGGCTGTTCGCGCAGCATCGGCATTCAGATGGATCGCGCCGCCGGCAAAATAATCGGGATTCAAAAAGCCCAGCAGCAAATCGGCATCGGTGACGGTTGGCTGCGTCCCGCCCAGTTGGTAGGCAGCTGGCCCAGGCGAGCTGCCCGCGCTTTGTGGTCCCACAGTCGGCAAGCCCAGCGCGTTGCGTCTGGCGATGCTGCCGCCGCCCGCGCCAATCTCGATCAGTTCGATCATCGGCACCATCAACGGCAAGCCACTGCCACGTTTGAAGCGATGCACATGCGCCACTTCGGACTGATTGCTGATGGCCAACTCGCCTTGTCGTGTGAGAGCGGCTTTGGCTGTGGTGCCGCCCATGTCGAAGGCCAGCACATCGCGCTGTCCCAGCAGGCGACCCCAATAGACGCCAGCCAGCGCGCCGCCAGCCGGTCCACTTTCCACCAGGCGGATGGGAAAATTGCGCGCCGCTGCCACAGTCGTCGTGCCGCCGCTGCTCAGCATGATATTCAAGGGCGCGGCGATGCCAGCAGCCTGCAGGTCGTGCTCCAGCCGCGTCAGGTAATTCTCGGTGATGGGCTGGACATAGGCATTGGCGATGGTGGTGGAAGCGCGGGGATATTCGCGCAGGCCGGGCGCAACCTGGTGCGAGGCAGAAACAGCCGCCTTGGGCAATTCTCCACGCGCGATATGCAGCGCCAGCGCTTCGTGGGCTGGGTTGGTATAGGCATGCAGAAAGCAGATTCCGACTGCTTCTATCTCTAGCCCGCGCAGCTGCCGGCAGATGTCTCGCAGCGCCTCTTCGTCCAGCGGTTTGTAGACGCGCCCATCCGCCAGCATCCGTTCTGGCACATCAAACCGCAAATGTCGCGGTGCCAGCGGCTGCGGCTTTTGCAGCGCCAGATCATACATGTCGTAACGCCCTTCGTTGCCAATCTCGATGGCATCGCGGAAGCCAGCCGTGGCCAGCAGGGCAGTCTTCGCGCCGGTTCGTTCGATCAAGGTATTGGCGATCAAGGTGGTGCCATGCACGACATAGCGCAGCGATTTGGGCGCGAATTTCTCACGCTCCAGCAGGCTGCGCACACCTTGGATAACCGCGGCCGAGGGGTCGGGATAACTGGTCAGCAGCTTTTCGACCGCAATGCGCGCGCTCTGTTTGTCGAGAGCGACAATGTCGGTGAACGTGCCGCCGATATCGATAGCGAGGATGATG
>JAJDZQ010000083.1 GCA_022824565.1 Anaerolineae bacterium
CGCCGGGCTGTCTTCCGCTACATCGAAGGCTGGTACAATCGCCAGCGTCTACATTCCGGCTTGGATCACATGAGCCCGGAACAATATGAGCAAGAAGGGGGATTCCCCAAATAAGCTGTCCACTAAATCGGGGCAAGATCAAAGAGACAGCGTAGGGGCGAGGCGGCGACTCGCCCATTTAACCCCTCCCCCAGCCCCCCCCAACAGGTTGGAGAGGGTAGCCAATGCTTGCCTCCCCCTGACTTGTCGGGGGGACCGAGGGGGGTTACCTGTCGGGGAG
The DNA here is from genome assembly GCA_022824565.1 of Anaerolineae bacterium. Taxonomy (GTDB): domain Bacteria; phylum Chloroflexota; class Anaerolineae; order Aggregatilineales; family Phototrophicaceae; genus UBA6055. The sequence continues at coordinate 281 of JAJDZQ010000083.1, forward strand.
TTTAGGCGCGTACAGGTGGCGGAAGCCTAAAACACAATCACGCCCCTCGCCACCGCGCCGGTCAACATGGACGCATAGGCCTCGTTGATCTCGTCCAGCCGATGGCGCCGCGTGACCAGTTCATCCAGCTTCAGCCGCCCCTCAGCGTACCAGTCCAGGAAGCGAGGGAAGTCGCGGCGAGGCTGCACGCTGCCATAATAGCTGCCGCGAATGGTTTTTTCGGTGCGCGTGATGATGGCACCCGGCAGGTTCGTGCCGCTGCCCATCGGCGACAAGCCCACCAAGGTCAGCATCCCGCCCGGGCGCGTCGCTTCCAGCGCAGTTTCTTGCAGCGCCGTTAATCCCACCGACTCAAAGACATGATCTGCGCCGCGGCCACCGGTCAGCTCCTGGATGCCGGCCATGGCGCTTGCGTCTGAATACAAGGTATGCGTCGCGCCGAACTCGCGGGCGATCTCCATTTTGCTGCTGTTGGTGTCGATGGCGATGATGGGATAGGCTCCAGCCAGCGCCGCCCCCTGGATGATATTCAAACCGACGCCGCCCGCGCCATACACCGCCACACTTTGTCCCGCGCGCACTTTTGCCGTATACAGCGCCGCGCCGACGCCTGTCGAAACCGCACAGCCCACCAGCGCCGCCACATCCAGCGGCACATCCTCGCGGATAGGCACGCAGCTTTGCTCGGGCACAACCACATATTCGGCAAAGCAGCCCACGCCGGTAAAGATATAAACGGGCGCTCCCCGCCAGCTCAAGCGGCTGCTGCCATCGGCTTGTGTGCCCGCGCGCAGCTGGGGCGTGAACGTCTCGCAGAGCACCGGCTTGCCATTTTGGCAATAGAAACATTTGCCGCAGTCGGGACGAAAGCTGAGCGTAACGCGGTCGCCGGCTTTGACGCTGGATACGCCTCCACCAACCGACTCGACCACGCCAGCGCCTTCGTGTCCGCAAATGATGGGCATGGGGTATTGCGTATTGCCTTCGACGACATGCCAGTCGCTGTGGCAGACGCCAGCCGCCGCCATCTTCACGCGCACTTCGCCAGCTTGTGGCTCGGCAATATCCACTGTTTCGATGCGAAAAGGCGTGTGCGCTGCGGTCAAGATTGCGGCTTGCATCTGCATGGCGTATCGCTTTCTGGCTTGGGATGACGGGGCAAGTCTAACACAGAATCACAGCAGGATGCGCAAGCAAGTCAAGCGGGGAGTGACAGCAATCTTGACATGCTCCCCAAAAAATCAGGCAGGTTCTTTGCCTCGCGCAGGCAGGTGCCACGCGCTACAATGACCGCAATTCACAGCGAAAAGAGGATAGCCCAAATGGCGGACTATAGCCCACGCCCAGAGCACAAATTCACTTTCGGCTTGTGGACGGTCGGCAATATCGGGCGAGACCCATTCGGCGAGCCAACCCGCGCGCCCATCTCGCCCGTGCAGATCGTGCACATGCTGGCTGATGTCGGCGCATGGGGCGTCAACCTGCACGACAACGACCTCGTGCCAATCGATGCCACCAGCGCCCAGCGCGACCAGATCGTCGCCGATTTCAAAGCCGCCATGGACGAAACCGGCATCGTCTGTCCGATGGCGACCACCAATCTCTTCGCCGATCCCGCTTTCAAAGATGGCGCATTCACCAGCAACGACCCGGCAGTGCGCGCCTATGCCCTGCAAAAGACCATGCGCTCCATGGACCTGGGCGCAGAACTGGGCGCGGAAGTCTATGTTTTTTGGGGCGGCCGCGAAGGCGCGGAAAGCGACAGCGCCAAAAACCCCGCCGATGGCATCAAACGCATGCGCGATGCCCTCAACTTCCTCTGCGCCTATTCAAAAGACCAGGGCTATGCCTACCGGTTCGCGCTGGAGCCAAAGCCCAACGAGCCGCGCAGCGACATCTACTTCCCCACAGTCGGCAGCATGTTGGGCTTCATCGCCACGTTGGACGATGCGGACATGGTCGGCGTCAATCCAGAAGTCGCGCACGAGCATATGGCGGGGCTGAACTTCATGCACGCGGTGGCACAGGCCTGGGATGCCGGCAAGCTCTTTCATATCGACCTCAACGACCAGATGTTTGGGCGCTACGACCAAGACTTCCGTTTTGGCAGCATGATGATCAAGCAGAACTTTCACCTGGTGCGCTTTTTGGAAGATGTCGGCTATGACGGCAGCCGCCACTTCGACGCCCACGCCTACCGCAGCTCTGGCTATGACGATGTCAAAGAGTTCGCGCGGGGCTGCATGCGCTCGTACCTGGTGTTCAAAGAAAAAGCTGCGCAATTCAACGCCGATGCCGAAGTGCAGGCGCTGCTGGCAGAGATCAACGCCGACGATGGCGCGACAGCCTACCTGGCTGATGGCTACAGCCGCGAGTCGGCAGCCCGCCTGAAAACATCAGTATTCGACCGGGCGGCTCTGGGCGCGCGCAGCCTGCCTTACGAGCGACTCGACCAGTTGACCTTCGATATCCTGCTGGGCGTGCGCTAGACCGTTTGAACCACAGAGGCCGCATTCATGACCAAAATCACCTTCATCGGCGCGGGCAGCACCGTCTTCGCCAAAAGCCTCATGGGCGATATCTGGAGCTATCCCGAGCTGGCCGACGCCACCATCTGCCTGATGGACATCGACGCCAAACGCCTGCGCCAATCGCAACAAGTGGCGAGGCATATCATCGCGGCGCTGGGCAACGAGCCAACAGTCGAATGCACCACCGACCGCCGGCAAGCCCTGCAAGACGCCGATTATGTCATCTGCATGATCCAGGTGGGTGGCTACGAGCCAGCCACAGTCATCGACTTCGAGATACCCAAGAAATATGGTCTGCGCCAGACAATCGCCGACACATTGGGCATCGGCGGCATCATGCGCGGCCTGCGCACCATCCCCGTGCTGCTGGATATCGCCCGCGACATGCAGGAGATCTGCCCGCAGGCGCTGCTGATCAATTATGCCAACCCCATGTGTATGAATCAGTGGGCATTGAGCCGCGCGGCCGACATCGCCAGCGTCGGCTTGTGCCACAGTGTGCCCGGCACAGCGCATGAACTGGCGCGGGATATCGGCTTGCCCGCTGCCGACATCAATTACCTGGTGGCCGGCATCAACCACATGGCTTTCTATCTCAAGTTCGAGCGCCGCTCGACTGGCGAAGACCTGTATCCCCTGCTGCGGCGCGTGCATGACGAAGGCCGCGTGCCCAAATGGAATCGTGTGCGCTACGAAATGTTGCAGCGGCTGGGATACTTCGTGACCGAATCCAGCGAGCATTTCAGTGAATATGTGCCGTACTTCATCAAATCGAACGCGCCGGAATTGGTCGAGCGCTACAACATCCCGCTGGACGAATATATCGAACGCTGCAAAGCCGGCCTCATCAGTTGGCAGCTGCTGGAAAAAGCCGAAAGCGAAGGGCGCATCCCCAGCGAAGCCGAGATCATGGCGGCGCTGGCAGATACCAACCCCATGCACAAAAGCTGGACTGTGCGCAGCATCCGCAACCTGAACAAGGTCGAGCGCAGTGTGGAATATGGCTCGCTGATTATTCACAGCATGGAGACGGGCACGGCGCGCACAATCTATGGCAATGTGCCCAATACCGGCCTCATCGAAAACCTGCCCGCTGGCTGCTGTGTCGAAGTCCCCTGCCTGGTCGATGGCAACGGCATCCAACCCACACGCATCGGCGAGATCCCGCCGCAGCTGGCCGCTTTGATGCAAACCAATATCAATGTGCAGGCGCTGACAGTCGAAGCGGCGCTGACGGGCAAACGCGAGACAATCTATCACGCCGCCATGCTCGACCCGCACACCGCCGCCGAACTGACCTTGGATGAAATCTGGTCCATGGTGGATGAGTTGCTCGCTGCGCACGGCGATTACTTGCCCGCGTATTGTTGAACCCACTGAGCAAAGTGCACTGACGATAGGACACGTTTGCTGGAACTGAAAACCAAGGCGAAGAGCGCCGAAGACTACCCCCCTCAATCCCCCCGACAGGTCAGGGGGAGGCAAGCATTGGCTACCCTCTCCGTCCCGACGGGGAGGGGCTGGGGGAGGGGTCAGATTACCTGTCTTGTCCTCAGACCAACTGCAGAGGTGGGCGAGGACACGCTAGAGACACACTGAATGAGAGGAAATCGCATGGCTAGCAAAAACCTGATCGGCGGAGAATGGCGCGGCAGCGACGAGGTGATGGAAGTGCGCTTTCCCTACGATGACAGCGTGGTCGGCGCGGTCACCATGGCTTCGCAGGGAGATATGGACGATGCCCTGGCGGCGGCCGTTCGCGGCTTTGAAGTGACGCGCAAGCTGCCTGGCCACCGCCGCAGCGAGATCTTGGAGAATATGGCGCGCTTGCTGCGGGAACGTTTCGACGAAGTTGTCGAGGCGATGATCCTCGAAGGCGGCAAGAACCGCAAAACCGCCATTGGCGAAACGACCCGCGCCCTGCAGACCATAGCCGTCTCCAGCGAAGAAGCGCGGCGCATCGGTGGCGAAGTCTTCAGCATCGATTGGACCCCCGCCGGCGAGAATCGTCAGGGTTTTACGCGCCGCCTGCCCATCGGCACCGTGCTGGGCATCACGCCCTTCAATTACCCGGTCAACCTGGCTTGCCACAAGATCGGTCCTGCCATCGCCGCGGGCAATAGTTTCATCATCAAGCCAGCCGAGAATACGCCCCTGTCTTCGCTCATCCTGGCGGAAATCGTGCTGGAAGCCGGCTACCCGCCCGAAGCCTTCAGCGTGCTCAATGCCTGGGGACGCGATACCGAAAGCATGGTGACCGACCCGCGCGTGCGGATGATCAGCTTCACAGGCAGCTCGGCAGTCGGCTGGATGCTCAAAGCCAAAGCCGGACAGAAAAAAGTAACCCTGGAGCTGGGCGGCAATGCAGGCGTGATCGTACACAACGATGCCGACCTGGACGCTGCGGCGGCGCAGACCGCGGCGGGCGGATTCGCCAATGCCGGGCAAAATTGCATCTCGGTGCAGCGGCTGCTCATCCAGCGCGACATCTTTGAAGAATTCGCCGACCTGTTCATCGAGCAGGTCAAAGCGCTGAAAGTGGGCGACCCGCGCGATCCCGAAGTCGATATCGGACCGCTGATCACACATAAAGACGCTGTCCGCGCCGAAGCCTGGGTGAACGAAGCGCAGAAAGCCGGAGCGAGTGTGTTGCTGAGTGGCGAGCGAGTGGGCACGCTCTTCCCGCCCACCATCATGACCGAAACGGCACCGGATATGCGCGTCAATTGCGAAGAGGTCTTCGCTCCAGTGGTGACATTGAGCGCCTATGAAGCCTGGGACGATGCCGTCGCCATGGTCAACGACAGCCCCTACGGCTTGCAGGCGGGCGTCTTCACTCGCGATATCGGGCGCATTATGGATGCCTGGCAGCGCATTGAGGTGGGTGGCTTGCAGGTCAACCAGGCATCGACCTTCCGCGTCGACCACATGCCCTACGGCGGCATCAAAGCCTCGGGCTATGGACGAGAAGGCGTGCGCTATGCCATCGAAGACATGACTGACCTGCGTTTGATGGTGTTGAATCTACATTGAGTCGCGGCGGGCTTCTCGCCGAGAATCAGCCCTAGGGAAAGGGAAGCAGCTCCACCAGCGGCAGAAAGCGCTGCATGTCGTCGACAGCATAGGCAGCGGTGCCCGGCTGCAAACAGACTGCGCTGGCAGCGGCAATGCCCAGCCGCAAGCCGTCTTCTATGGGCAGGTTTTGATGCAGCGCCTGCGCCAGCCCCGCCAACACAGCATCGCCCGCCCCAGCTGGACTGCTGACTTGCACAGGAATGGACGGGATGTGATAGCTGCGGCCAGCCAACGCCGCCAGCGCGCCAGACTCGCCCAGCGTGGCCACCACCTGCGTTCCATATTGCGCCTGTACAGCGCGCGCAGCCTGGTAAATCTCATCCAGCGTGCCCAGCTCGCGGCCGACCAGCGCGGATAATTCGTGTTGGTTGGGTTTGACGAAAGCCGGACGCGCCTGCAAGCCCGCCTGCAGATTGGGCGGCGCGGCATCGAAGATAACTGGCACGTCGCGCTCGCCAGCCAGGTTGATGGCATCGGCATAAAAGTCGGGGGACATGCCTGGCGGCAGCGAACCGCCAGTGATGACCACGGACGCCTGCGCCAGCGCTTGTTCATAGCGGGCCAGCAAGGCCGCCACATCTTCGGGATGCACCTGCATGGACGCGCTGGTGATGGTGGTGTGCTCGCCAGCGGCTTCGTCGACGATGACGGTGTTGATGCGCGTCTCGCCGGCCACCTGGCAAAAGTCGACTGTGACATTGAGTTCGCGCAGCATGCCGGCGACTTTTTGTCCCACTGCGCCAGCCGCCAGCCCCAACGCCAGGCTTTCGATGCCGCGCCGTCCCAATATCCAGCTGGCATCGGCGGGCTTGCCGCCCATGCTGTGCACGGTGCGTGTGGCGTGGATGGTCGTGTTGGTCGTCAGGCGCGGGACGAAGACGGTCAGGTCGAGCGTGGTGTTGGGCGTCAGCGAAACGATCATGGCTCAATCGCGGAAGTCTGCGATGGCGGTTTCCATAGCGGCGCATTCGTCTTCCAGCAATGGACTCGCGCCGATCTGCCCAGCCATCAGCAAAACAAAGGCGTTGGTATCCAGCCGTTCTACCGCATCCAGGGCGGCTTCCAGGTGCTTGCCCATCAAGAAGAGCCCGTGCCAGGGGGCGATGGTGCCGGCCGCGTGCTTGGCGATCATGGCTTCGCGGCCGCGCATGGTGGCGACGATGCGTTCGCCCAGTTTGGGGCTGTGGGCTGGCGCATAGTCTATGACGGGCGTCGTGCCAAACTTGCGCGTGGCTTCCATCACCGGCGGCATGGGACGGTTGGCGCAGGCAAAGACCATCAGGTGGCGCGGATGAGCATGAATGACGGCGCTGCCTACATCACGAAAATGTCCGTGCAAACCCAGGTGGACAGCGCTTTCTCGCGTTAGGCCGCCCGCGCCATGCACGATTTCGCCCCGGCAATCGACCACCAGCACATCGGCCGCCGCCAACTGCCACTGGTGCATCTGCCCGGCCAAGGTGGGCGACATGCAAAATAGCTCGCCAACGCGCAAGCTGATATTGCCGCCGCCAGCATCGGTCAAATGACGATCAAAAAGGATGCGCCCGATGCGCGCAACCAGCTCCCGCCCGGCTTCCAGTTCGGGGGTCAAGGGCATTTGCGGTTCTCCTGGTGGCGCGTCATAATTACTGTAGTGTGGCACAGGCTATCGCGCGATTCAACAGCAAAGCAGGGCGTCGACCGTTTGTCCTGCCAACAGCAGTTATCTTTCCGGCACCCTGCCAAACAGACGAGGACTGGCCATGCCATTTGAATTCGCCACCGCGGCGCGCATCATCTTCGGCGCTGCCACAGCCGAGCAACTGCCCGAACTGGCCAGCGCAATGGGCCGGCGTGTCCTGCTGGTGACTGGCGCGAACCCCGCCCGGCACAGCCAGCGCATCGACGCGCTTGCCCAGGTCGGACTGGCTTGCACCGTCATCGGCGCGGCAGGCGAGCCCAGCATAGCCGCCATCGAAGCGGCTCGTGCAGAAGCGCGCAGGGCTCGCTGCGACCTGGTGATCGCCATCGGTGGCGGCAGCGTCATCGACAGCGGCAAAGCGTTGGCTGCGCTCATCCCCAATCCGGGACCAGCGCTGGATTACCTCGAAGTCATCGGCGCGGGCGAGAAATTGACCGTGTCACCGCTGCCTTGCATCGCCTTGCCGACCACAGCCGGCACAGGCGCGGAAGTCACCAAGAATGCCGTGCTCAGTTCGCCCGAACATGGCGTAAAAGTGAGCCTGCGCGACAACCGCATGCTGCCCGATATCGCCTTGGTCGACCCGCTCTTGACCCATTCGCTGCCACCAGCCGCCACCGCCAGCACGGGCATGGACGCGCTGACGCAATTGTTAGAGCCTTTCGTTTCGCATTTGGCGAACCCGCTGACCGATGCGCTTTGCGAGGCTGGTTTGCGGCGGGCAGGCCGGTCGCTGCGGCGCGTGGTTGCCGAGCCAAATGCTGCCGATGCGCGCGCTGATATGGCTTTGGCGAGTTTGCTGGGCGGTTTGGCGCTGGCGAATGCCAAATTGGGCGCGGTGCATGGCTTCGCTGGCGTGCTGGGCGGTGTGACAGGCGCGCCACACGGGACGGTCTGCGCTGCGTTGCTGCCGAGCGTCACAAAAGCCAATCTGGCTGCGCTGGCAAAACGAGCTGCCGATTCGCCCGCTCTGGAGAAATATCGGCGGGCCGCGCAGCTGCTGTTGGATTCGCCCGATGCAACTGCGCAAGACGCGCTGGACTGGATCACCGAAACCAGCCGCCTGTTTGCGATCCCGCGCCTTGGCGAGCTGGGCGTTGACAAGGCAGACTTTGCGGAAATCGTGGCGAAATCGCAAGCCTCCAGCAGCATGAAAGGCAACCCGGTTCGCTTGGATGCACCTGAATTGGCAGCGGTTCTCTCGGCCGCGCTATGCTGACCGAGGGACGCAGGTGAAAGCGCGCTGGATGCGAATGCCCCGGCTGTACCTGTTGATGCCCTTGCTGCTGTGCGCTGTCATGCCGCTGGCGCATGATGATGTTGGGCGGCTGATATTCGTCTCGGACAGCGATTCCATCGACGCCGGGCGCGCTTCCAACTCGGTTTATGGAATTGGGCTGGATGGACGCGGGCAAAAGCGCATCGCCGGCTCTATCAAACACGGCGCGGATTACCTGCGCATCAGCGATGTTGATTGCCAGGTCCCCAGTGGGCTGGTAGCCATCGCCACCAATGACAGCGCCCTGAATGGCTTTCACCTGGTGGATGTCGCTGGCACGGGGCTGCGACAAGTCACGCCGGTTGGCGAAGCGCTCACCGCCATCCGCCAATTGTCCTTGTCGCCAGATGGCTCGCGGATTGTCGTTTCGCGCGCCTGGGACGACAAGCCCGCTGCACGCTACGGCTTGCTGATTGGCGATCTGCGCACTGGCGAATTTGTCGAATTTGTGCCGCCGGGCGATTCCCGTTCAATCACCGCGCCAGCCTGGTCGCGCGATGGGCAGCGCATCGCCTATGTCGTTGAAGAAGCGGGCGAATTTCGCGTCTTCATTGCTGCGCATACCGGCGACCAGGAAAAGCAAATCCATGCCGCGCGGAGCGTCATCGACAAGCTGGCCTGGTCGCCGGATGGCTCGTGGCTGGCGGCTGAATTGGGCGGGCAGATCGTCATATTGCGCGCCGATAGTGGTGAACTTATTCGGCTGAGCGATCGTCCCGGCGGGGCTTGGTCTCCGCAATGGTCGCCGGATGGCGAACGCATCGCTTTTGCCTCGCGCTCGAGCTTTCCAGGTTATGCTCAACTGCTGACGATGTCGGCGGCGGGCGATGATCTGCGGCGTGTCACGGCTCTGCGCGGCGATTTGGCTTTGGGCTGCTGGCTGGGGCAAGGCTAAAGCGAAGGCGCTCGCTTTATTTCCTGCGCCGGCTCCACAGCCACAGCGTAATTGTGCTCGCGATCAATAAGCCGCTCAAAGCCAGCAAGGTGCCACTGTAGCCCAGCGCGCCTATGGCAAAGCCGCCCAGCACCGGACCAGCCACTTTGCCGACATTTTGCAGCGCGCCCAACAATCCCATGCCCGCGCCCAGGTTGTCGGCGCTGATATCGTCGGCGATCAGCGCTTTCGCAGCCGGAAAAACCAACGCCTGCGCCACGCCCAACAAACCCGCCGGCAACAGAAACAGCGCCCCGCCGTCCAACGAGCCCGCCAGGGGCAGCGCGGCCGCCAGCAACAACATGCCCAGGCTGATGGCGCGCAAGTAACCCAGCTTGTCCGCCAGCCGCCCGCAGACCGGCTTGCCCAGCACATGCACAGCTTCGCTCAGGCTGAAGAAGAGCCCGACCAGCGCGATGCTCACGCCGGCTTCCAGCGCGAAAATGGGCAAGAAAGCTTTCAATGTATACAGCGCCACAAAAGCCGCCGCTTCCAATCCGCCCGTCAGCCAGACAGCTGGCAGCCGAGTTGCTTCGACCAGCGCCGCACGCAGGTGAAGAGCGGGCATCTGCCTGGCACCGCCGAGAACCTGCTTGTCGGGTGAGCCTTGCCCTTTGTTTCGTTGCGCGCTGGCGGGTTCTCCTGGAAAAATCGGGGTTTTGCGCGCCGGGGGCAGCCACAGCAGCGGCAGAAACATAGCGCAACTTAGCAAGCCGATGACCGTGAAGACATCGACCGCCGCCATCGACAGCAGCAGCCAGCCGCCTAGCGCCGGACCAACGATGTAACCGCCACTGCGCGCCATTTCAAAGGTGCCGATGCCCGCCGCCAGCGACCGGCCGCGTGCCAGTTCGGCGATATAGGCCAGGGTCACCGGACCATAAATCGCCGTGGCGGTGCCATGCAGCAAGCGCAACAGCAGCAGTTGGTCGGGCGTGGTGATGAAGCGATACAAGAATGGCACAAAAGCGAAGAAGCCCGCGCCCACAAAGAGCCACAGTCGCCGCCCCCAGCTATCGGACAATATGCCAAACAGCGGCTTCAGGAAGAGCCCGGTGATGGTCGATATGGAAACGATCATGCCCAGCCAGGCGCCCGATGCTCCCAGCGAGGCTGCGAAGATGGGCAACAGCGGCGTTTTGCCCATCTGGTAGGCAGAGCGGGCGATAAAATCTGCCAGCATCAGGTTGAGGAAAGGTCGGCTGCGCATCATGCCGCCGCATTATAGTGCCGCGCGCCGCTGCTGGCAGGGGTGAGAGGGACTGCGCGAACGGCCGGGAATGCCCGCAAATCCTGCCGCGCTCCAGCCGATGCCTGTGTGCCGCGAACGCAAGCGCTCGTACAATGCCCGCGCCGCCTGTTCATCACGCCAGTCATATTCGGCTTTCTGCGCAAAGGGGCTGTTGGCTGTGCGTGCGCCACTGCGACCATCGCCAGAGCCGAAGCTGTCGATGACGATGCGCTGGGCGCCGGTAGACAACAGCCGCGCCGCGAAATCGTCTGTGTGGGGCAGGCAAGGCGCAACGGCGATCTGCACGCGGATCCCCCGAGCCAGCGCCTGTTCGACTGCCGAGAAGCGTCGCTCGATATTGGCGCGCGTCGGTCCATAGGGCAGGTCGGGGCGGTCGGTTTCGATCGTCATGCCCAGCCACAAGTAAGGGATCTGCGCCAGCAAATCCAGGTCGTCCAGCAGCAGCGCCGCCCGCGTTTGCAGCAGCAGCAGATCGAGATCGGCATATTGGGCGAAGATTTGCAGACAGCGCCGCGTCAGCCGCAGCTTGCGTTCGACAGGCTGGTAGGGGTCGGTCACCGGGCTGCAGAAGATGCGCAACGATTGCCGCGCGGGGTGTCTTGCCAGTTGCGCCGCCAGCAGTTCGGGCGCGTTGCTTTTGACGATCAGCGCCTCGCCCCAGGCTTCGTCGGCTTGCCGGGCGAAAAGCCAGTTGGGCAGGCTGCGCGCATAACAATATGCGCCACAGTAATGTTTGCCCAAGCCACAGCCAGCCGCCCACGACAAGCTGTGCGTAAAAGACCGATCACCAGCCTGCAGAAAGCCGCGGCGCTGTGGAGTCAGGATCGATTTGGCGCGTATGCTGCGGATGTGCATGGGCGCGATTGTAACAGGCAGCCAGCCAGGGCGTCTCCCCAATCTGTGTGGGCACCAGGAATTTCGCCCTTGCCTAGGTAGCTCGGTTTGCGGCTTTGCGTAGCTGCCTCGCGGTCGATCACAGCGCCAGGACGCGGTGCTCGGGCGGGTGCAAGCCGAGAAAACGGCTGGGGACAAACGCGCCGCCTTCGCGCACGATCATGCTGTCGATGAGGCGGATGCCATCGCGCCCGGGCCGATAAATGCCCGGCTCATTGGAAAAAACCATATTCGCCTGCAGGTTCGTATTATCACCGGGCGCAAGCCAAGGCGACTCGTGGCCTTCCAGACCCATGCCATGCCCGATGCGATGGCGGATGAAGTCGCCATAACCGCCAGCGCGCAGCACATCCAGCGCCGCCCGATTGACGCTCTGGCAGGTCGCGCCTATTTGCAGCGCATCGATGGCAGCCAGTCGGCAGGCATCGGCCGTCTGCAACGCGCGCATCAGCTCATCATCGGCATCGCCTACCACGAAGGTCGCGCCGCTTTCTGCATGATAACCGGCCACCGAAGCGCCAATCCCCGCGATCAGCGGCTCGCCAAGCTGGGGCACACGCGCCATCGGCTTCCCATGTGGCAGAGCAGCGCGCGGTCCGCTGTGCACAGTGCCCACGACAGCCGCGCCACGCAGCATGAATTGTTCACCGATCTCCTTCTGCATTTTCGCCAACGTATCGCCCAGGCAAGCGCGCAAGATATCCAGCTCTGTGCCGCCGCCGCGGATGATATCGCCAGCCCCGGCCAGCACGCATTCCAAACAGAAGTCTGCATACTGCGCGGCTTTTTCGATCTGCGCAAGTTCTTCGGGCTGCTTCACCCAGCGCAGGCGATTGACCAGGTCGCATGGCAGGCAATCTGGCTTGAGCCGCTGTGCCAGCTCCAGCGACAAGCGGTCGATGCCGATGCGCCGCGCGCCGATCTCTTGCAACATCCAGGCGACAGGATGCAGCTCGCCGGGATACTCAAAATAGCAGCGGATATCGCCGACCCAGCAGCCGGCGGCATTTTCCTGCTCCAGCAGCGGGACAAAAAGCACAGGCTCGCCAGTCTGCGGGACATAACAGCCGACAGGTCGCTCCGAAGCGATATGGCTGAAACCGCTGGCGTAGATGACATTGGGCGCATCCAGCAGCAAGATTCCCGCCAGCGATTCTGCAGCCAGCGCCGCCTGGATTGCCGCCACGCGCCCACGATAGAAGGCCTCGCCCAGTGGCATCATGGCAGGCATAGCGAGCGCATTTGCACGCCGCCCTTGGGCGAGGAGGCTGTTACATTCACAACCGCGCCCGGCTCTGCCCGCAACAGCCACTCTATGCGCGCGCTCGTGTCGCTCCATTGCCGCAGCCAGGGCGACCAGGCGGCAGTGCGTTCATCGCGCCCGGCCAGGTGCCCGATGCTTTGCCGCGCCGAGCCCATCAGCAACTCGCAGCCCGCTGCTTCCAGCGCGACTTCGATTGTGTCAGCCGTGCCATGCGCCAGGGCTCGCTGGGTTAGATGGGTGGGCAAGAAACCTTCGTTGGCGACCAGCGCGCTCAGCTTGACCAAGTCGTCGGCCAGGCGCTCGGCTTCCAGCTGGCGAATGTTCAGCAGCGGCGCAGTCATAGCGTGGCGCAACGTGAACAGGCAATTGCTGTGCAGGGTTTCGGGCAAGAAATTGCGCGCCGCTTCTGTCGTGGCCAAGCTGCGTGGCGGCGGGTTGCGAAATGTATACATATGCGTCCAACCGCCGATCTCGACCCTGCCCAGCTGGGGATGTTCAAAAGGCTGCCAGTCGATGAAACCAGCACCGCCCAGCTGCTCATCGTTGTACGCCAGCAAGGTCATCTCGTCTTCGCTGGAACGGGCGCGCACCTGATATTTGGCCGGCTGTTGGATGCCGGCCGCCAACTCTGGATTCCACAGCTCGGTGCTGAAGGTGATGATGCCAAATTCGTCGTAGGCCCACTGCATCAGCGAGCCGACGCGTGGCTGGTCGGGGTCGGTGGTGAATTCTTCGTAGACCGAGATGACCGGATAGCCAGTCAGCGCCGTGCCCATTTCGCCTATGCGCTTGTAGAGGGCGAGGTCGGCGGGTGGCAAGCTGTCGTCTGGGGCGACCAGCGAAGGCCGCAGGTGCAAGCCGCCGTGCGTGTGATAGCACTGCATGCCGGCGATATTGGGGTGGTCGAGGATGAAATCGGCGATGGCCCGCGCTTCTGGCTCGGACAAAGGCGCTTCTCCCGCGCCGTACTGTCGAAATTCGGGACGCCAGCCGGCTGGAAAATTGCGGTTGAGGTTGCCGTCGCGCGGCTTTTGAATCTCGAAGTTGACGCCGTCCCAGTCGCCACAGATTTCGCCTTCGCGGTAGAGGCGATAATAAGGACCTCGTCCGACCTCGCCCGCTTCTCGCAAGATCATCAGGCGTGGGTCTTCGGCAGAGACGCGCCACTCGCCAGCTGGATCGCGAATGCGCATCTGGGTGATAAAGCCATCGCCATTCATATCTTGCTGGCACAAGCCGCGTGTCTGTTCTTCGCCGGGCAAATAACGTCCATTGCCACACCAATGATACGGCGTCTTCAGGCTGATCTCTGCGCCATCGGGATTGATGCGCGGGATGATGTAAAAGGCCAGGTTGTCCAGCAGCCAACTGACATCGGCATCAATGCCATAGTTGGTCAGCAGATACCAGATGGTATAGACAGCGGTCTGGGTGGTGGCGACTTCTTCGGCGTGGATGCCAGCGTCAATATAAAAAGCCGGCTTGTCAGTGTGCGCGCCCGTGGCGGTGTTGGTCAAGGTCATGCAATGGATGGCGCGTCCACGCCAGCTCTGCCCGATAACTTCCAGGCTTGCCAGCGCCGGATGCGCATCCGCCAGCCCTTGCAAGTGACTGCACAACGTCTGATAGTCGAAGTATTCGCCAAAGTCGATTGTGTTTGGCATGCTATCTCCTGGTTCGCGTTGGTCCGTTGGGTTGGTTCAGAAGTCCTGGCTGACCCGTGTCCGGTCAGGGCGGACAAATTGTCCACCGCCTGGTTCGCCGACCACCTGGCCATCGACATAGACCGTTTTGCCATTGACGATTGTGCGCGCCACCCGGCCGCGAAAGCGCATGCCGGCATACAATTTGTCGCAATCGCGCGCCTGGCTGAAGAGCATATCGCGGTGAATGGTGGTCTGCGCCTGCGGATCATAGATGACCAGGTCGGCAAACGCGCCGACAGCGATATGCCCGCGCTCGGGATAAATGCCGAAACGTTTCGCTCCATTGGTCGCCACCAGCTCGACTGCCTTGTTGAGGCTGATGCGCCCGTTCAGCGCTTCGTGCATCACGCCTGGCAGCAACTCTTCGACGCCGGGCGCGCCTGGTGGAGTCGCCCAGATATCTTCGCGGGCGCTCTCTTTTTCGGCGATCGTGAAGGGCGAATGGTCGGTGGTGATGGCCAGCAATGTGCCATCGTGCAAACCGCCCCACAGCGCTTCTTGATCGGCAGCTTTGCGCAGGGGCGGGTTGATCTTGGCATAAGGACCCACGCGCGCCAGGTCGTCTTCGGTGAAGAGCAGGTAGTGCGGGCAAGTCTCTGCGCTGGCTGTCGAGCCGGTCGCTTTGAAGCGGCGAAAGACTTGCAAAGCCTCGGCGCAACTCAGATGAGCGATATGCAGCTGCGCGCCGATGCTCTCGTTGAGCGTGAGCAAAGTGGCAATGGCCAGCGCCTCGACATGCGGCGGACGCGATTCGCCATGAGCCGGCACATCGTTGCGTCCAGCGGCGATCAACTGCGCCGTGTGCCATTCCAGCAGCTGGTTGTTTTCGGCATGCACCGCGCAGACCAAGCCCGTTTCTGCGACCAGTTGCAAAGCCTGATATAGCTGCGGCACATCGGGCAGGCAGAGCCCTTCAAATTCGTCATCGCGGCCTTTTGGCGCTGCTGTCATGAAGATCTTGAAGGCGATCGCGCCCGCTTCGACCATGGCAGCGATCTCTTCACGGTCGAGCAACCCCGGCGCGCCATACAAACCGAAATTGACATAACTGTCGCGCTGTGCCAATGCCTTGCGCATGCGGAAGATCTCGCCAGTAGCACAGCAGGGCTTGCTGATGGGCATCTCGAAGATGGTAGTGACTCCGCCCGCCGCCGCCGCCCGCGTTTCTGTGGCGAAGTCGCCTCGCTGGGGATAGGCCGGCGCGCGGCAATGAAAATGAATGTCGATGGCGCCGGGCAGCACCAGCTTGCCGCCGGCATCTATGGTCTGGGCAGCGTGCGTGCCGGTCGAATCGTTGCATAACAGGGCGATGCGCCCAGCGCGGATGCCCAGGTCGAGGCTTTGCACGCCGCTCTCCAGGACAACTTGCGCGTTGGTGATGAGGGTGTCGATGTTCAAATGGATTCTCCTGTTCGTCTGTGTCTCAG
>JAJDZQ010000107.1 GCA_022824565.1 Anaerolineae bacterium
AGTCCAACAATTCTCTAACACACAGCCCCTATCATACGCCGCACAGGCTGTGCGCGATTCTCGCCTGATAGTAAAATAGGCTTTCGCAGCGCGCCTGCCTGCACGCCGATAGAGGACCTGCCATGATCCGATTCGACCGCTTTACCGAACGCGCCCAGGATGCCGCCGCCCGCGCCTATGAAATCTTGCACCGTTATAGCCATTCCCAGGTCGATACCGAGCACATCTTGCTCGCCCTGCTGGAGCAGACCGACGGCTTGGTGCCGCATATCCTCGAGCAATTGAGCATTGATGCCAGCGGGCTGCGTTCGCGCGTGGACGACATATTGCGGCAAAGCCCGCGCACCGCCACCATTTATGGGCAAGGCACCAACCAGGTATTTATCACCCCGCGCCTGAAAAGCGTCATCGACCGCGCCAACGAAGAAGCCAATCGCCTGCGCGACCAGTACATCAGCACCGAGCACATCTTTCTCGCCCTGCTTGGCGAGCGCAACACCGCCGTCGCCAGGACTTTTGCCGAATACAACATCACCCGCGAGCGGGTCGCCGATGCCGTCAAAGACATCCGTGGCGGACAGCGCGTCACCGATCCGCAAGCCGAAAGCCGCTATCGCACCCTGGAAAAATACAGCACCGACCTGACGCGTCTGGCGCACGAAGGCAAGCTCGATCCTGTCATCGGGCGCGATGCCGAGATTCTGCGCGTCATCCAGGTGCTCAGCCGGCGCACAAAAAACAACCCGGTGCTGATCGGCCAAGCAGGCGTCGGCAAGACCGCTATCGTCGAGGGCTTGGCGCAAAAGATCGCCAGCAACGATGTGCCCGACCTGCTGCTGGGCAAACGTGTGCTCAGCCTCGACCTCAGCGCCATGCTGGCGGGCAGCCGCTTCCGTGGCGAATTTGAAGAACGGTTGAAGAGCACAATCGAAGAGATCCAACGCTCAGAAGGCGAGATCATCCTCTTCATTGACGAGTTGCATCAGGTGGTTGGCGCAGGCGCGGCCAGCGGCGCAATGGATGCGGGCAATATGATGAAGCCGGCTTTGGCCCGCGGCGAACTGCAGACCGTCGGCGCGACCACCATGGACGAATATCGCCAGCATATAGAAAAAGACAGCGCGCTTGATCGCCGATTTGCGCCCATCTTTGTGGAAGAGCCAAATATCGACGACACCATCGACATGCTCTACGGCCTGCGCGACCGCTACGAGGCGCATCACAATGTCAATATCGCCGATGACGCCATCGAAGCTTCAGCCCGCTTGTCCGCCCGCTATTTGACCGAGCGCAAACTGCCCGACAAAGCCATCGACCTGTTGGACGAAGCCGCCGCCAAGCTGCGCGTCGCTCTCTTTTCCATGCCGCCCTACCTCAAAGAGATGCGCGGGACCATCGAACAACTGGCGATGGAAGAGCAGGCAGCTGGCTTGTCACGAGATTATGAGCGCGCCGCCGATTGCAAAATGCAGCGCATCCAGTTGGAAGAACAATACGAGCTCGCCCACCACACCTGGCGTCAAGAAAACACCCTGGACGAACTGGTCACCGCCGACAATGTCGCCCAGGTGGTCGAGCAGTGGACGGGCATCCCGGTGCAGAACATGCTGGAAACTGAATCGGAAAAGCTGCTGCGCATGGAAGAAGTCATCAGTGGGCGCGTCATCGGCCAAAAGAAGGCGATCGTGGCGCTCTCGGACGCCATTCGCCGGGCACGCAGCGGCTTGAAAGACCCCAAACGTCCCATCGGCTCCTTCATCTTCCTCGGCTCAAGCGGCGTCGGCAAAACCGAATTGGCGAAGGCGCTGGCAGAGTTCATGTTCGACGACGAAGACAATCTGGTGCGCGTCGATATGAGCGAATACCGCGAAAAGCACACCGTCAGCCGCCTGTTTGGCGCGCCGCCAGGCTATGTCGGCTATGAAGCTGGCGGACAATTGACCGAAGCGGTCCGCCGCCGTCCCTACCGAGTCATCCTCTTTGACGAAATCGAAAAAGCCCATCCAGATGTGTGGAGCGCGCTGCTGCAAGTGCTGGAAGATGGGCGCATGACCGATGGACAAGGGCATATCGTCGACTTCCGCAATACAGTCCTGATTATGACCAGTAACCTGGGCACCGAGTTTGCCAGGCAAGGCGGCGCGCTGGGTTTCTTGCCGCACGATGATGAAGCCGTCGCCGATCATCAACAGATCGAGCGAGCGATGCGCGATACGTTTCGCCCCGAGTTCCTCAACCGCATCGACGAAGTCATCATCTTCGAGCCGCTCAACCTGGAAGCAGTCGAGAAAATGGTCGACTTGCAGCTGCGCGAACTGGCGGCGCGCATGGACGAATCCAGCCTGGCTATCCATCTGACCGAGTCGGCGCGCAACTGGCTGGCTCGGCAGGGCTATGACCCGCAATTTGGCGCGAGGCCCCTGCGCCGCGCAGTCCAGCGACATATCGAAAATCCGCTGAGCATCCACTTGCTAAAAGGCGACTTCCGCGCTGGCGACCTGATCGTCATAGACGCGAGCGAAGGCGCGCTGTCGTTCACCCGTCATGCCGACCAATCCAGCGATTTTGGCGAAACTGCCGAAAGCGGCACAGACGAATACTACGCGGAGGATTATCCGCAGGGCAACTATTATCAGGCGAGCTACGAAGAAGAAGACTTCGCCGACTTTTTGTCGCGCACCGAAGACGATGACGAAATCGACGTCTATCCATCGCCGCCGCGCTGATTGGGATACCCCTCCCCTCTGACCCGACGGGGGGAGCGAGGGAGGTTCAGCCAGACCTGTCGGGGTGACCGAGAAGTCCGCTGCAGGCTGCGCGAATTGTCCTTTGACTATGCGGGCGCAATCGCTATAATCAGCGTCCAGCAGCTTAGCAAATACGGAAATTGCCATGAGTGACCAAGAACACGACACGCGCGAAGCGACTATCGAAGCCCCTGCGCTTGTCGAGTTGCCACCTGTCGAGACACCAGCGCCTGCAGAAGCCAACGTCGAAGCGCCAGTCGAAGCGCCCAGCCAGGCAGTGAGCCAAGAAGTGACTGAAGCTGTGGCAGAGTTGGACAGCGCAGAAACTTCGGCTGAAGCTGCGGCCAAAACTGAGGCGGAAGAGACGGTCGCAACGGACGCAGCCAGCGAATCGGACCCCGCCGACGCCGAGCCCGCGCCAGCCAAAGCGCAGCCAAAGTACCAGCGAGGGCAGGTGTATCAGGGCACAATCTGCGAGACTTCGCCGACAGCTGTATTGGTCGATCTGGGCGAAGGCGATATCGGCGTCGTGCCAGGCCGCGAACTGGAGCTGATGACCAAACGCATGCTCGAGTCGCTGGTGGTCGGCGCGAAGGTCGATGTCTATCTGGTCAATCCGCGCAATCATCGCGGCAAAATGGTGCTGTCTATCAATCATGCCATGGAAGAGATGGACTGGCGCAATGCAGAGAAGTTCGCCAAATCCAAAGCTGTCTACGAAGCGCTGATTGGCGGATACAACAAGGGCGGGCTTATCGTGCGTTTTGGGCGGCTGCGCGGCTTCGTGCCACAGAGCCAACTGTCCGAGGCCCGCGCGCGCCAAATCAGCGGCAACACGCCCGAAGAGCGCTACAGTCCCATGGTCAACCAGCCCATCGGCGTCAAGGTCATGGAAGTCGACCGCCACCGCAATCGGCTGATCTTGTCCGAGCGCGCCGCCACCCGCGAAGTCCGTGTCAAGCGCAAAGAGTCGCTGATCGCCGAGCTGACAGTCGGCGAAGTCCGCAAGGGCACGGTGGTCAGCCTCGAGAATTTTGGCGCATTCGTCGATATTGGCGGGGGCGAAGGCTTGGTGCATGTGTCGGAGCTGGCTTGGGGACATGTAACACACCCGCGGCAGGTGCTCAACCTGGGCGAAGAAATCGAAGTCGAAGTCATCAGTGTCAACCCCGAGGCGAACCGCATCGGGCTGAGTCGCCGGCGCGTGCTAGGTGACCCCTGGGACGAGATCGCCACATCGTTGCGGCGTGGCCAACTGGCTCGCGCGACGGTGACCAAGCTAACCAAGTTCGGCGCTTTTGCCCGCTTGAACGATTATGAGGCGGTCGAAGGCTTGATCCATATTTCTGAACTATCGGCAGAGCGCGTCGAGCATCCACGCGAGGTGGTCGGGCGCGGACAAGAATTGGTGCTGCGCGTCATCAAAATCGATATCAAAGAGCGCCGCCTGGGGCTGAGCTTGAAGTCGGTCAATTCCACAGAATATCTGGACCTAGACTGGGAGATGGCGATCCAGGAGTCGGTTACTTTGCCGGCCGACGAAGCAGCTGCCGAAGTCAGCGAATAACCCCGCCCCGTCTGGGGAGTGGTCATTGGTGTGGAGTTGACATGCCTGCCCCTGCCCCCTGCCCTCAGATTGTGAATGGGTAGCGCGACTGCGTATTGCATTCCTTCCCTCTATTCTGGCTGAGGACAGGTTTTTCTACCCCATCCCCGGCCCTTCCCCATATCAATGGAGAAGGGTGACTCGTCGAGAAACCCGTGCGTTTATTGCTAATCTGCAAGGAATCGAGCATCAGATTTCATTTTCTCTGAATGCGCTCCGCCTCCCTGATGCTTCGGGAAGGGGGTTGGGGGGTGGGGTAGACCTCCACCTCCGCTTGTGCGCGCTTCGGTCATGTGCCGAGTTCATTTCTAACGCAGCTTATAGGGATTGTCGGTTGAAAGTCGGCTGGGCTTCGACTAAGCTTGGGTTGCGCTGGCTGGGCTTGTCGATGCGCAAGCTGCCCGCGAATCATGAGTTGCTGCTATACTTGAATAAAATTAAGAAGGCATGCTGCAAGTCGCGTTGGCTGGCTGATGATGGAGGGATAGACCGTGCCAAACAAAATGGAACGCTTTACACAGCGGGCGCGGCGCGTATTGAGTTTGGCGCAGGAAGAGGCAGAGCGCCTGCGGCATCATCAGATCGGCACCGAGCATCTGCTGCTGGGTCTCATGCGCGAAGAAGGCGGCGTGGCTGGCCGGGTATTGCGCGACTTGGGCCTCGACCTGCGGCGCGTCGAAGAATTGGTCTCGCGCCTGTCTACATCGGAATACCGCGGCGGCGTTGCCCAACTGGATTTGTCACCTGGCACGAAAAAAGTGCTCGAGTTGGCTGTCGACGAAGCGCGGCGCATGGGGCACCACTACATTGGCACGGAACACTTGCTGTTGGGGCTGGTCCGCCAGCAAGAAGGCATCGCCCTGGATGTGCTGCGGCGTCTGGGCGTCAACCCCGATGAAATCCGCCGCCAGACCAGCAAGGTCTTGCAAGAGAGCCCGGTGCAATCGGCACAGCGCAGTCATCAGCGCGCGCATGGCAAGTCATCGCGCAAAGATGGCACCCCGCTGGTCGATCAGCTTTCAACCGATTTGACCAGCCTGGCGGAGTCGGGCAAGCTCGACCCCGTTGTCGGACGCGAAATGGAAATTGAGCGCGTCATCCAGGTGTTAAGCCGGCGGCGCAAAAATAATCCGGCGCTGATTGGTGAACCGGGCGTGGGCAAGACAGCCATTGTCGAGGGCTTGGCACAGCGCATTGTGGAAGGCGAAACACCCAAACCCCTGCTGCGCAAGCGCGTCTTGCAGCTGGATGTCGGCTCCTTGGTCGCCGGTACGATGTATCGTGGACAATTCGAAGAGCGACTGAAGCGCGTCATTGAAGAGCTTAAAAAGTCGGATACGATTTTATTCATAGATGAAGTGCATATGCTGGTAGGCGCGGGAGCCGCCGGCAGCAGCGTCGATGCCGCCAATATCCTGAAGCCAGCCCTGGCGCGTGGCGAGCTGCAATGCATCGGCGCGACCACACTGGACGAATATCGCAAGCATGTCGAAAGCGATGCCGCGCTCGAAAGGCGCTTCCAGCAAATCCAGGTGGCCGAACCGACCATTGAAGAAACCATCGAAATCTTGCAGGGCATCAAGTCGCCGTATCAAGATCATCACAATGTTGAAATCACCGATGACGCCATCGAAACCGCCGCCAACCTATCCGCCCGCTATATCCCCGATCGTTACCTGCCCGACAAAGCCATCGACCTCATAGACGAAGCAGCCGCCCGCCTGCGCATGTACAAGAGCCCGGACGCGGTTTCGG
Organism: Anaerolineae bacterium; assembly: GCA_022824565.1. Lineage (GTDB taxonomy): Bacteria > Chloroflexota > Anaerolineae > Aggregatilineales > Phototrophicaceae > UBA6055. The sequence goes on from JAJDZQ010000107.1 coordinate 6,109, forward strand.
TGCGGCGCGTGCTGGACGAGTTGGAAGGCATGGACGACGAGATCGAGCTGGCAGAAATGGCTGGCGAACACGGCGAAGCAGACAACCTGCGCCGGCGTCAGCAGTCGCTTTCGGCGACTCTGGACGATATCAAAGTCAACTGGAATGGCGAAACCGGTCTGCCGCGCCTGCTTTCCGACGATATATCCGAAGTGGCTGCGATGTGGACTGGCATCCCTGTTACGCGCATCGCCAACGAAGAGAGCGAACGCCTGCTGGAGATGGAAGAGAGTCTGCACGAGCGCATCGTGGGCCAGCACGAAGCCATCGTCAAGATTAGCCGCGCTGTACGCCGCGCCCGCGCTGGTTTGAAAGACCCGCGCAGGCCCATCGGCTCCTTCATGTTTTTGGGTCCCACCGGCGTCGGCAAAACCGAGCTTACCAAAGCGCTGGCAGAATTCCTGTTTGGCAGCGAAGACGCGCTGATCCAACTGGACATGAGCGAATTCATGGAACGGCACTCTGTCGCCAGATTGGTGGGCGCGCCGCCAGGTTATGTCGGATATGATGATGCCGGGCAGTTGACCGAAGCTGTTCGCCGCCGTCCCTACAGCATCATCGTCTTTGACGAAGTGGAAAAAGCCCACCCCGAAGTCTTCAACATGCTGCTGCAGATGATGGAAGAAGGCACACTGACCGATGCGCGTGGCCGCCGCGTCGACTTTCGCAATGCCATGCTGGTGATGACCAGCAATGTCGGCGCAGATCTGATCAAGCCCGGCTCGGCCTTGGGCTTCACCACCAGCCGCGATATCGACAGCGAAGATGACGAAGCCTATGAAGACATGAGCCAAAATGTAACCGACCAGTTGCAGCGCCTCTTCCGCCCCGAATTCCTCAACCGGGTCGATGCCACCATCATCTTCCGCTCGCTCAGCCGCGCTGAAATCAAGCAGATCGTCGATCTGGAACTGAACAAAGTGCGCGAGCGGCTGCTGGAGCACGCCATCACCCTGGAAGCCGGCGACGCAGCGCTGGGCTGGCTGGGCGACCATGGCTACAATCCCGAATTTGGCGCTCGTCCGCTGCGGCGGCTGATCCAAAACGAAATTGAAGATCGCCTTTCAGACGGCATCCTCACCGGCGAGTTTAGCCTGGCGAGCATTGTGCGCATCGAGGTTGACGAAGATGGTGGGCTGGTGTTGCGGAATGTCGAAGAAGAATTCCACGACTCCCTTGAGGTAGCTGTCTAGACGGCTCGCTCTGCCGAACAATTTATGCGCCTGCGTGAATACTCCCCCCGAAAACTGCACTTGTTGTTGGCGTTGTGCGTTTTGCCGATGCTGCTCTTCGCGTGGCTGGGCTGGTATACCAGACCCTATACAGACGACTTTTGCCATATCACCGACTTCGCGCAGCGCGACCTGTGGGAGTTGATCCTGGAGCAGCGCAACGCGGAGAACAACGGCAGCTATTCAACGCTCGTGATGGCGGTTGCGCTTGGCCCATTTTGGCTTGCAATCGCCCAGATCTTCCCGGCAATGCTGATCGCCCTCCAATTCGCCAGTACATTCGCGCTGTTGAACAAATCGTTGCGCATGCTGGGGATTGGCGCGCACAGATTGGCAATTGCCATGGGACTAACCGCGATGCTGGTTGGCGCCGTGTGCGCGAGCGTCCTCACGCGGCAAGTTTATTATTGGTACATCGCCAGCATGAAGTACAGCCTGCCCCTGGCTCTGCTGCCCTTGTTCCTGTTGCTGACCCTGCATTGCGCCAGCTCGCAATCAAAGACACTGAAGCTGCGCCTGTGGATGCTTGTCGGTGGAATGCTGTGTTTCTTCATCGCCGGCTTCGCAGAGACATTCACCATTCCCATGCTGCTGGGGCTGACGATGCTGATTGCCGCCGCCTGGCGCGCCGGTGGCAAGTGGCGAGAGCGCGGCTTGCCGATGTTGGGCGCAGGCTGGCTGGCGACAGTTGCTAGCATGCTTGTGATGGTTACTGCGCCTTCTATCGCAGTTAGAGTTGCTTCCACCGCAGATCGCCCCAGCATCGCTGACCGCAGCCTGCTTGAGTATTTGCGGCAGGTCGCCGATGCCTGGTTCAGCCACTTGTCCGATCCAGAGGCGCTGGCGGCCTTCACGCTGATGCTGGCGGTCGGCATCCTGGTCGGCTTGTGGCTGCCGGCGGTGAAAACCCGTTTCGATATCAAGGCGGCCCGGCGCGAGCATTTGGCTCTGTTGCCCGCCCTGCTCTGCCAGATTTTGCTGATCCCGCTGATCTGGCAGCATCAATCCGACAGCGCGATTTTCCTGGGGCGCTTCAGCCTGGGCTACACCACCGTCATCGTCATCAACGCCCTGCTGATTGCTGGTTTCGCCACACTGATCTTCCGATGGCGGCGATATGGCGAGCGCCTGCAATTATCTGCACGGTTTCTGCCCTGCTCTATGCTGGGGATGATGCTGCTGTGCAGCGCGCTGACACACGTGCGCGCAATGCACTGGCGCGCGTATGACTATCTTTGGCTGACTTTTCACAGCTTGACGCTCGTCCTATGCTGGGCGATAGCGGCGCGCATAGGCAGGCGACAGGCGCGGGTATATTTCGCTGCGCTGGGCGGCTTGCTGCTGGTGGCGACGCTGGGGACGGTGGCAGTTGCCTTCGCCACGATTTTGCCGAAACCTCAGGACGCCTGGCGCGTTTATACTTTCCTTGCGCACTTGAACGCCTGGTTGGGCTTGGCCTGCGGTTTATGCATTGGCCATGCTTGCCGAAGCCTGTTCGGTCATGACAGATGGTTCAAGGTGGCGGCGCTGCTGGTGGCGTTGTGGATGGGCGGCGCGATCGTCGTTGAAAACCTGCAGCTGCTGCCACACTACCAAGCCTACGCGCGTCAATATGATGAATGGCACGAGATGATCGTGGCGGGACGGCAGGCTGGACAGCGCCACTTCACATTCACGCTGCCGGACTACGACCTTCCGCATGAGCTGCGCGTTTGGCGCTCTCTGCAACACCGTTGCCGCCTGGCACATTACGACATCGATGCGCCGACCTTGCTCAACAAACACTCGGAGCGAAAGTGGTGAGCACTCCTGAGAATGAAAGGCGCAGACAACGCGCTGCTATCCCCTCCCCCGCTAGACGCATTTGGGCAAAGCGAACTGGAAGCTTGTTGATCTTGGCTCTTTGCTTGCTGCCTGCCCTCAGCTTCGCGTGGTTAGGGCAATACAACAGGCCTGCGCGTGACGACTTTCGTTTCAGAGGCACCTACGCCGACAAGCCATTTTGGGAAGCTATACAGCAGGGGTTAACACATGATTTTAGCGTAGGCTATAGCAATTTGACGGTAAAGATTCTGTTGGAGCCTCTTGGTTTTACCGTTGTACAGATTTTTCCGGCGCTGATTCTGACGACACTATTTTTCTGCATAGTTGCGCTGCTTTTCCAGGTGTTGGATGCTTTCGGGATGGTAGCGAACAAAATGCTCGCAGCTTTTGCTCTGGGTGGGCTGCTGCTGAGTGCGTTATTTGGCAACCCGCTAATTATACAAGGATTATATTACTTTGAAGCTAGCGTAAAATACAGTCTACCCATTGCTCCTGTGGTCTTGTTTCTGTTGCTCTTGCTCTATGCCGCGCGCCAGCCGTGCGCAAGTAGGCGAAGTCGGTTGTTGTTCATGCTGCTTGGCTGGGCGTTGTGCTTCGTAGCCGCGGGTTTCTCCGAGACATTTGACATTTTCATGCTGCTTGCCTTGGTCCTGCTGTCGGTCCTTACGCTGCTAGCGAGCAATAAGTGGCAGCGACATTGGTTGCCAATCCTAGCCAGCGGAGGCGTTGCCATCGTCACTGGAATCTTGTTGATCTTGTCCGCGCCTGGCTTGCAAGACCGGGTCGGTCGCCGCATCGAGCGCCCCGACATCGGCTATCGGAGCATTGAGGAGATCCTGACGCAGACCCTGAACGCATATATTGATCGTATCGGCGACCCTGCGGCGCTCGCCAGCATCTCGTTGATGCTCGCGGCTGGTTTCCTCGTGGGTTTGACGCTGCCCAAGGCGAATTCCAGCACATTGGAGCAGCCCGGCAGAACACCCCGCTTGCCGCTGCTGCTGGTTCTGGTCAGCCAGTTGCTGCTGCTGCCGTTGCTCTGGCATCACCAGAGCGACCAACCAATCCTTTTCAGTCGATTCAGCGCAGCTTACTCCTATGTCATTGCGATGAACGGTTTGCTGATTCTTGGCGCTGCCTTGCTACTCCATCTACAACGGCGCGGCGCAAGCGAACAAAGGGCGGTCGCAAAAGCAGCCGCAACCGCGGGGCTGGCGGTTATTTTACTTTGTTTCACGCTGCCTCAGCTGCGCGAAGCCATGCACTGGCGAGCGTATTTGTATCTTTGGTTGAGCGCGCACAGTCTTTTGATTTTGCTAGGCTGGCATGTTTCGCCCTGGCTTTGCGCCAACCATGCGCGGCGGTTTGCAATTGGCTTTGGCTACCTATATTTTCTCATTTTGGCGGGCACGGCGGTTGTGGCATTGGCTACAAACATGCTAAGCGTGAAAGATATTGATCGGACTTACATCTTCCTGGCGCACCTTTTTACCTGGCTGGGCTTGGTCTGGGGCTTGGCATTGGGCTGGTCATTTCGGTCGATGGTTGGCTCGCGCAAGTTATTAGCGGCGAGCGCGCTGTTTGTGGTGGTTTGGCTAACCTCGTCTATCGTCGCCGATAATGTGGTCATGCTGCCCAGTTGGCGACAATATGCAGCAGAATTTGATGATCGCCTCGCCACCATCATTGAAGCACGCGCCAACGGACAGCGAGATTTTGTCTTCGCGCCGTACAGTTTCGATCTTACGAAACTCTTGCGAATTGGGTCTATGCACGAGGATGTATACTTTATGCAGCGCTACGACATCGACAGCATCACGCTGGCAGAGACCTGACACGCCACAACTTGCTCAACAAACACTCGCAGCGAGCGTGATGAGCGCTACAGGAAATGAAAAGCGCAGACAACGCGAACGGTGGGCGCGCAATCAGCGACGGCACCGCCATTCGTGTTTGCCACCGGCAAGCGATAAGCATCCAGAAAGCGCCAAGGCCTGGCTCAACATTAGAGCTTGACTTTTATGCCCTTGGTTTTCTCGCCATATTTGTATTGCGAATTTTCCCGAGCGTCTTCGGCTCTGAACTTCAGCTTCACTGTCTGGCCGCTAGCCAGCCCACATATAGAGAATTCAATTTGATTGCCGCTGTCGGGCCAATCGCCAATTGGTGAGATGCCGCCGCCTATCTCGGGAGATTGATTCTGATGCCATTCCGAGGGATTAAACCACTTCTTGGGATAGCGATCATATCCAGCCACTACCGCTACCTGCTTCTTGCCATTCCAGAGCCGTATTGCATAGTCACGAAGGTTCACCCCGGCGATTGCGCGAAAAGACACGTCAATGCACTTTGACGCATCATAGCTGAGGCACTCGACTGACTCTTGATGACACTGCTGATTCCCAGCCTTATCTTTCACTCCATGAACAAAAGTCTGCGCAGCCGGGGCGGGCAACCTCTCTTGAGCAAATGCGGGAAGCGCGCTGACGCCCACAAGAAGCATCAGGGCAACGATGGGAAAGAACCTTTTGAAGAGTAGCTTCACTCTTCCAGAATGCATGATTTCATGCGAGCAAGCCATCACAATCTCTTTTCTAACTATATTAACATATATTACGATACCACGAAAAACCAATACGCAAGCAATTTGCACCCAACATAGTGCCAATTTCGCGGACAATTGTTTCTATGCCGAGCGGAGAAAAAAGAGGACTGCCTGGCGACAGTCCTCAAGAGTTGCGTGTCTTGCTGGGATGCGGAGCTTACATCATGCCGCCCATGCCGCCCATGCCGTCCATACCGCCACCACCGGGCATCGGCGGAGGCGTTTCTTCTGGCACATCGGTGATGAGCGCCTCGGTGGTGAGGATCATCGCGGCGATTGATGCGGAGTTTTCGATCGCGCCGCGGGTGACCTTGGCTGGATCGGGGATGCCGGCTTCGATCATATCGCCATAGTCGCCGGACATGACATTGAAGCCAACGCGGTGGTTTTCGCTTTCGGCTTGGGCGCGGCGCACATTCTGGATGATGACGGCGCCATCTTCACCGGCGTTCGCGGCGATCTTGCGCATGGGCATTTCCAGGGCGCGACGCATGATTGTCACGCCGGTATTCTCGTCGCTGACGATCAGGCTGACATCGTCAAGCGAGGCAACCGCGTTGATCAACGCGACGCCGCCGCCCGGCACGATGCCTTCTTCGACAGCTGCGCGGGTGGCGCTCAGGGCATCTTCCACGCGGTGCTTCTTCTCTTTCAGTTCGGTTTCGGTGGCTGCGCCAACACGAATGACCGCCACGCCACCACTGAGCTTGGCGAGCCGCTCTTGCAGCTTTTCGCGGTCATAATCGCTGGTGCTATTGTCGATCTCTCGGCGGATTTCTTCGATACGTCCCGCAATCGCGCTTTCTTCACCCGCGCCATCGACAACCACAGTATCGTCCTTGGTGCTGACAACCTTGGCCGCGCGCCCCAGGTCTTGCACACTGACGCTGTCCAGCTTGCGGCCCGTTTCTTCGCTGATGACGGTGCCGCCCGTCAGCACAGCAATATCGCGCAGCATGGCTTTGCGCCGATCGCCAAAACCGGGCGCCTTGACTGCCAGCACATTGATCGCGCCGCGCAGCTTGTTGACAACCATGGTCGCCAGCGCCTCGCCATCAACATCTTCGGCGATGATAACCAGCTCGCGCTTGCCGATCTGGTGCAGCTTCTCCAAGATGGGGATGATATCCTGCGCCGCGCTGACCTTCTTGTCGTGAATCAAGATGTATGGCTCTTCGATGTTGGCTTCCATCGCCTCGGGGTCGCTGACGAAATAGGGGCTGATGTAGCCGCGGTCGAATTGCATGCCCTCGACATATTCTGTTTCGAAGTCCAGGCCGCGGCTTTCTTCGACCGTGACGACGCCGTCCTTGCCGACCTTGTCCATGACCTCGGCGATGAGGTTGCCGATTTCTGTGTCTTGCGCAGAAACGCTGGCGACATTGGCGATCTCGTCTTTGGTCTCGATCGGCGTCGACTGCTTCAGGATGTCCTGGGCGACGATATCGGCGGCATGCATGATGCCCCGTTTGAGAAGCATGGGGTTTGCGCCAGCCGCGACATTCTTCAAGCCCTCGCTGACGATTGCCTGCGCCAGCACGGTCGCCGTGGTCGTGCCATCACCGGCGATGTCGTTGGTCTTGGTAGCGGCTTCTTTCAATAGCTGCGCGCCCATATTTTCGTAGGGGTCTTCGAGTTCGATCTCTTTGGCGACAGTGACGCCATCGTGGGTGACGGTCGGCGCGCCAAACTTCTTGTCCAGCGCGACATTGCGCCCTTTGGGACCCAGTGTCGTGCTGACAGCATTGGCGACCTTGTCGACGCCAGCTTGCAGTTTGCGCCGCGCGTCTTCTTTGAATACGAGTTGCTTTGCCATATCTTCCTCCTGAGTTGGCTGGGTGTGACTGGTTACGACGGATTAGGCATCGACGATGCCGAGGATGTCGGATTCTTTCATGATGAGCAATTTGACGCCATCGAGCTTGACTTCGGTGCCGGCGTATTTGGCGAAGAGCACACGGTCGCCTTCTTGCACATCCATGGGGATGCGCTTCTCGCCTTCGTCGTCATACTTGCCGGGTCCGGCGGCGCGCACCAGGCCCTGCTGCGGCTTTTCTTTTGCCGTCTCGGGCAAGACAAAAGCGCCCCCAGCAAAAGTTTCTTCCGATTCAACTGGCTCCACGAGGACGCGGTCGCCAAGCGGGCGGATCGATACAGGCATTGTTCGCTCCTTATGCTATGTAGGACTCAGCGTTAGCACTCTATCCATATGAGTGCCAACATATCGCCGCAATCGTAGCATGAGCGGCGCAAGGAGTCAACAGATTTGGCAGCATAAGGTGGTGATTGCCAGGATTTATACGAATTTCTTATGCGCGCGGGTCAGCCACCGATAGTCACCGTCATGCTCGACTGTGCCTGATTGCCCGCTCGGTCAAAAGCTACAGCCCGCCAGCTCACTTCGCCAGCATCGGGCAGCGCCGCTTCCAGGCTGTATGTCCATTCGCTATCCACGCCCAGCAGCTCTTCGCCCTGCCAGAACTCGACCCGGTCGACGCCCAGATCGTCGCGCGCTTCTGCTTGCAAGACCAGCGATTCACCACCCTGCGCATACGCTGGCGCGGACAACTTCACCACCGGCGGCGTATTGTCGAAAGTCAACAGCTTGCTGTCGCTTTCTTGCGAGCCATCGGCGAAGTCGACCACCAGCCGCAGTGTATGGGTGCCACTGAGCAGGGCTGTGCTCCAATCCACCTGCAGTTCGCCATTCGCTTCAATGCGCTGGCTTTGGCTGATGACTAGCCAGCGGTCGGGGTTGACCTCCGCGCCATATTCCAGCCGCCAGCCCAAAGCGCCAGGGCGAACGATCTTGGCTTGGATCTTGACGTTCGCGCCCAAATAGGCGAAGTCGGCCGGCGCAATTAGCCGGGCTGCTTTGGCAAGATTGGCGCTGCCTTCGCTGCTGTAGCTAGACGGTGGCATGGGCTTGTCATTTTCCTGCCACCAGTCGAGGATCTCTGCGGGCGGCACAAAATACGCTTGGGTCGCGCGCAGGTTGTCGGGCGTGTTCACGCTGGCCAACTGACCGGTGACGCTGTCGATTTCGACAGTCTGCCAACGGTCGTCGGGCAGCAACTGGCTGTTGGCTGGCACAATCTCGCGGCGAACCGGGCAATGGTCGGTGGTGGCGGGCAGCAAGCCAGAAATCTCGCAGACCAGGTATTCTTCAATATCGGCTGGCGCAGGCCATCTTCGAGCTGGCAAGCTGCGCTGCTGGTGCGCCCATTCCAGCAGAGCTGCGCTGTCTTCAAAAGTCGCGGCAGACCGACTGTGCGCGGCCAGAACCAGATCGGGTGAATAACGAAGCAGCCAATGGTCGCGGTGGCCGGCGCTGCTGGCCAGGAATTGCGCGGTGGTGCGTGGTGGCTCGGCCGTCGCGCCCAGAACCCGCCCGCGCGCCAGGTCATCGGACAAGATGTCATTGACCAGGTAAGCCAGGCTCGGCTGGATGAGCACACTGCGGCTGGCGCTGGCCTCGTACTCCCAAAGCAGCTGGCCCGCGGCATCTTCTATGCGCAGCACCGCCACCGGATCGCGTCCACGCAAGCCCTGGTCCGTTGGAGCGATCGGCACGCCATGCATCTCGCCCAGCGCGGCGATGACGCTGTAGGCATAGGCGGCATCGAGCACAGACACAGCGCCACCGCCTTCCAGCAGGGACAGGTCAGTCGCCTGGGCGTTCAGGCTGTTGAAGCCCAGCGCTCCCGCCAACTGCAGCGCGCTTGGCAAGCCGGCCTCGCTGGCAACTTGCACAGCCGGCGGCAACAATCCACCTGCCAAAGCCTCGCGCAGACTCAGCGGGCCGCGCTCTTTGCCATCGGTATTGGCTGGCTGGTAGCTGCTCTCGTCATCGCCGCCAGGATACGTTCTCGAAATGTCATATAGCATGGTGGCTGGCGTAGCCATCCGTCGCGCAAAAGCATCCATGTACACAAAAGGCTGCAAGATGCCAGCGGGCTGTCGATTCGCCGCTGTCGCAGCGCCCACCAGGCTGAGGATCTCGCCCGTGCGAGCATCTACAATGACGACTGTTGCGAATGATTCCGCCGCGCGCCGCTGCAATTCCCGGTCGACTGTTGTCGTAATGGTCAAGCCGCCGCCATCGACAAGACGCCGGCCATCCAATCCCTGACTATCCAGTATCTGTTTTGCCTGTGCGCTCGCCACCGCCAGGAAGTTGGCGCTCGAGCCCGCCCGCGCTGTGGAGGGGTCGCGCAGAACCAAGGACTCGAGTTCGGCGAGTTCTGCCTGTAGCGTGGCGCTTTGCCCGGCGCTTGGCATGGCGCGCAGCAATTCAGATGCCCGCGCGCGAATTTTCTGGGTGTCGACAGCTGGATTGAGAGACGGCTGGGCAGCCAAAGCCGCTAAAAATGCCGACTCGGCAACCGATAGCTGGGCAGCCGACTTGCCCAGAAATTGCTGAGCGGCCGCGTCTATGCCCAATACACCGCCGATACTTTGGCTATTCAGCTGCCATTCCAGCAGTTGCCTATCATTCAGAGTCCGTTTGCTTTCGGCGCTGAAGACAATTTCCAGCAAATTTTTATCCAATGCGCTGGACTGCACTTGCGGCAGCAGGCTCGCGCGCACCAACTTAGCCGGGCGGCTGTCATCGCGCTGAATTGGCAAATCCAGGATGTAGGCAGAAAGCTGCGTCAGTGTGTCCAGCGCATCAAAAGCAGCCCGCCCCGCTGCCGGCTCGCGCGCATCGGCCAGTTGGCTGATGGCGGCCAGGTGTGACGGCAGTTCGTCGAACGTCAGCCAGCGGCCCAGGCTGCCGGCAAAGTTTTCGCCCGGTTGCAACAGCGCAGCGCCGTGACGGTCGGTGTATTGCGTGGAACGCGCCGAGTCGTCAAACAGGGTTTGCTGCGGCGTGGGCATGATGCTCAGCGCGCTGATATAAAGCCAGACTGCCAAAGCCAGCAAGGCAAATGGCGGCGCGGCCAGCAGCGCCAAAGGCAAGACGACAAACAGGCCGGTTCGCAGCGCAGAACGGCGAGATTGCTGCTTTTGGCGGCGTTTGCGATGGCTGCGGCGGCGAATGATGTGGGCGAGCGCGGGCATGCGCCTGGCTTAATCTGGTTCGTCCGCGTCTTGTGCCGGCTCAGATTCGCGGCGGATGACGATGCGCTTGGCGAAGTCTTCGGCTTGGTCGGCGGCATCATCGGCAGCGGCAGCCGCGCCACCCTCCACCGGCAAAGCGTCACGCCGCATCCACAGCACCATCAGCAAAGCTAAAGCCAGCAAGATGATCGTCCAAGTACCATCGCCGCGCTGGGCTTCGACTGGCAGGACGGCGTTCAATCCAACCGCCACCGCGCCAACCAGCGCCATAATCGCGAGCAGGCTCTTGGCTTCCTGTGACAAGTTCATGGAGTTTCCCAATTTTTCTCAAGCCTTCGGCAACAAACGGGAGTATAGCACAGACAACGCGAACCGCCTATGCTCGCAGGCAATTGGACTTGAA
>JAJDZQ010000033.1 GCA_022824565.1 Anaerolineae bacterium
CAAGGGCATTGAATGGACGCGCATACGCCAGGCCGATGGCAGTGAGTTGCCCGGCTATACCTGGAATCCCACTGGTGGTTGTCTGCATGGCTGCAGCTGGCGCATGCCCGATGGCTCGATAACCGAGTGCTATGCCAAGACAATCGCCGAGCGCTTCACGCGTGGGTATCCGCACGGCTTCGAGCATCATTATTGGCGTCCGCACCAGTTGGACGCGCCCCTGCGCCTAAAGAAGCCCGCGGGCATCTTCGTGGGCAGCATGGCCGATTTGTTTGGACACTGGGTGCCCGAAGAGCAGATCCGCCAAGTGCTGGATGTGATGCGTGAGGCAGACCAGCACACCTTCCAGACATTGAGCAAATTCCCGATTCGCCTGCCACAGTTCAATCCCTTCCCGCCGAATGTGTGGGTGGGCGTGAGCCTGCCAGCTGGTCATCTGATGAGCGAGACCGGTGGCGCGCGGGCGTTGCTGGCTTACCTGCGGCACCTGCGCAAGGTTGAGGCGACTGTGCGCTTTATGAGCATCGAGCCGCTGTGGTTTGATGTGGTTCCGGTGTTGGAAAAGTGGCTGCGGGATGAGGGCGAGTTGCCATTTGAGTGGGCGATCATCGGCGCGGCGAGTGATGGCCGCCGAGTCTTCCAGCCCGAACGCGCGTGGACGGCGGGCTTGTTGGATACGCTGGACGGGGCGGGCGTCGATGTGTTCTTCAAAGGAAACTTGGAGTGGGATGAGTGGCGAGAGGGGTTTCCTCAGTGATCTACGTTTCCTACTGATAACTAGGTGGATGAAGACGTAGGTGGAAAAGTTGCAACTATGTTGTCGGCGAAAGTACGGCGGCGCTTGGGCTTGCGATTTGTGGTAATTCTGTTCGAATCGTACAGTTCCCAGAGAACTTCTTTGTAGTTCTTCTTAATGTAGGGCGTATCAACAGAGTGTTGTTCGTATACATCAATCATCGTGAGCGACTGTCCGGCATACTTTTGCATTAGCATTTCACCAAGGCGGTCGAGCGGCTGAGCTAGGCTAAACAATAGCATTTGACCCTCAGTCGCACGATTATATTCAAAACTTGGTACGCCTTGATCATGACCTGAACTCTCTTTAGCCATGATTTCCTTCATGATTTCATAGCCACGAAAGTGTTTACTTACAAACACAAGATGGTGGCTCGTTCTCTGCCCTCCGCTTTTCTTAAACCGAAATGGCAATACAAACCTTCTCTCCCTTTGTGTGCTAGACTCCCTAAGCGCCTGCGCTAATTCTTCCACGACCACGAGTTCTCGCTCAACGGGTGATAGAGGCTCAACCATTTGTAAAAGTCGACTCGCTCTGTCAACTCCGAAAATGGAGTTCAGGTGTTCAATAGCTTCCGGCTTATTTATGCCCATGTTCACCCGATTATAGTTGAAAAAGAAGATTACATCACATCCAAAGTGCTCTAGGAATGAGTTAATCAGATCCAATGATAAGCCTCTTACGCCCCATGGATCGACAAAGAGCAATGTAGGAGGAAAGTTTGAACCAGATAATTCGGTTATGATTTCTTCCCCAACTTTGTAATTCCAATAGCGACGGTGATGACAAAAGCTGTCTATGCCCTGGTAGCTTTCCACGGTCTCCTGAAGCTTGTTAATATGTGAAATATTCTTGTCGTTAAACACTAGGACAAGTTGCTTAGGAATCTTATCGTCTTTCTTCGCCTCATCAATGACAAGCAGCGGGGTTGACTTAGTGCCATCGTTATACATTCCTGGTCCGGAAAACAGATCAATGTATGCAATTGGTTTACCTGGATCAACGGTATTCTTCATTACGTTCGCCCATTGTGCGAAGTACTTGGATACAATCGTAGCCTTTGCTATAGATTGTTCGGTGGGTTGTTCAAAGAAATCTTCGGTCATCATTTACCTTCGCGTAGGAGCATAGTGTAGTTGATTGACAGAATAACTTAGCACACTAATTCTATTGTTTCAACCCTCACTCCCGATCCGCAGCCAGCAGCTCCCAAAACCGCTCCAGCAGATAACGATGGCGCAGCCCATGCCCGACCAGCGCCATCGTCAGCGAAAAGAGTCCGCCAATCGCCAGGATGACCAACGTGCCTGCCTCGCCATCCCAAAGCGGCGGACTGAATTCAAATAGGGCTGGCAAGGCATACATCGCCAGGATAGTCGCCACAGTCAACAGGCTGCTCAATAACACGATTCGCCAGTGCTGGACGAATGTGCGCGGCTGGTACAAATCTATGCCCTGCACCTGCCAGGTGATCAGCAAACCATAGAGCGCCACCATGATGGTGATGGCCGAGCGCGTCAACTGCAAGTCGCCTGCGCTGCCCAGCCAGGCCAGCAGATAGAGCACGGTCATCATGACCGCGCCGATGAAGCCCATGGTGAAGATGTAATCCATCACATCGCGCCGGAATCGCGTGATTAGCTGGGGACGCAGCCAGCCAAAAGCGATCAACGTGGCCGGCAGATTGACTGTGCCAAAGGTCGCCCAGCTGATCTGCACAGGCGTGATGGGGAAAGGCAGCGCCATGAACGCCAGAAATATGAACAGGGCGACCATATAAAAATTGCGCACCAGGAAGAGCTTCATTGTGCCGAAGATCGTCTGTGTGGTGGCTTTGCCTTCGCCAAACGCGCGCGGCAACGTCGACATGGCATTGTTCAGCAGCACAATATCCGCCACATCTTTGCTGATCTGTGTGCCATCGTTCATCACGATAGCCAGGTCGGCCGCCTTCAACGCCGGCACATCGTTGACGCCATCGCCCACCATCGCCACATACTCGCCATTCGCTCGCAGCGCCGCCACGATCCGCTGCTTGGTATCGGGGTCGATGCGCGCAAAAACATGCCCCTCGGTGGTTGCGCTGGCGAAGTCGCCTTCGCCCATGGCCTCCAGCTCGGGACCGCTGTAGGCGCGCGTGCCGATGTCCATGCCAGCTGCCCCCGCGATCGCTCGCACCGTCTCCAGGTTGTCGCCGCTGATGACTTTGAGTGTCAGCCCCTCGGCGCGGAAAGCTGCCAACGTGTCCTGGATGTCGCTGCGGATTTGGTCGCTCATCACGATCAAAGCCAGCGGCTGCAAATCCCAGGCGACGCTGCCTTTTGTGACATCGGGCGCTTCTGCCGTCTGCGCAAATGCCAGCACGCGCAAGCCATCTTGCGAAAGCTGCTCGGCTGTATAGGCATGGGGATGGTCGGCGGGCAGCAATCGTTCGGGCGCGCCCAGCAGCAGGCTCTTTTCGGGCAGGCAGATGGCCGACCACTTGCGCGCCGAGTTGAAAGGGATCTCGCTGAGCTTTTCTGGCACAGCGACTTGCGGCTGCTGGTCGGCGATATGCTGGGCGATGGCTTGGGCGGTGTTGTTGTGATGCGCCATATTTTCCAGCGCAATGTGCAAGTCGCGCACGATTTCTGCTTCGTCTGCCGCGCCGATAGGCAAGATTTCGTCGACAGCCAGCTTGTTTTGGGTCAAGGTGCCGGTTTTATCGAAGCAGAGCACCGTCGCGTTGGCCAGCGATTCAACCGCGTTGACGCGCTGGATGAGCGTCTGCTGCATGCTGATTTTCACTGCGCCGATGGTGAGAGACAAAATGGCCACCAATACCAATCCCTGTGGCACCAGGCTGGTGGTGAAGACAACTGCGTTGCGCACGATTTCTAGCAGGGCGCTGTCGACCAGGTAGCCAGTGACGAAGATCATGGGCACGAAAACCAACATCAGCAGGACAGCTACCTCGACAGCAATATCGATTTTGATTTGCGTGGGCGTTTTGACCAGCTTGTATTGTTTGGCTATTGCCGAAAGACGGTTGATCTGGCTGCTCGCGCCGACCTGGGTGGCGCGCATGATGCCCGTGCCCGCTGTGCAAAAAGAACCTGAAAGCGCGCGGTCATCTGGCGCTTTGGCGATCGCGTCCGACTCGCCCGTCAGCTGCGATTCATCCAGTTCCAGCGAGTCGGCCCGCAGCACGATGCCATCGACAACCAGCCGGTCGCCAGGCTGGATGTGAATGATCTCGTCTTTGACCACTTCGCGCATGGGCACATCGACCCAGTTATCATCGCGCCGGCAGCGCACGGTTTGTTCAGCCAGCGCCGCCAATTGATCGAGCTGCCGCTTGGCGTTGAACTCTTGCACCATGCCGAAGAATGTATTGGTGACCACGCTGAAGCCGGCGAAGATGGCTGTTACATAATCGCCCATGGCCACCACCGCCACCAACATGCTGCCCAGCACGAGGTTAAACAGGTTGAGCACATTGTCGCGAAAGATATCCCAATAGCTGCGGCCAACGCGCGATTCATAGTCATTGCTTTCGCCACGCTGGATGCGTCGCTGGATATCGGCGCTGCTGAGGCTGGGGATGGCTTGCTGCTGCTGACGGGTGCGCTGCATGTGGCTTGCCGACTCGTTGTGTGCGTCTGGGCATTATACGCAGCCACGCCCGAAAAGATGTAGGGGCTTGCTTTGCGAACCTGGGCGGGACTGCTGGCGACCTCGCCAGATTCGCCCTTTCGCCCGCGCTGTGCTAATAATCGAGGCGCGTCAACCAAGGAGAACCGCTCATGATCCAGATCGCAGAATTTCTTCCGCCCGCCTATTCGCAGCTTTGGGACCTGGTCGCGCAATGTGGAGTCCGGCATGTTGTTGGCGCGCTGGGCTTCGAGACCGCCTTCGATGGCGAGCCGCCCTGGAGCTATGCGCCGTTGCTGCGCACGAAGAACGCGTATGCAGACCGTGGCTTCACACTGTCTGTCATCGAAAGTCGACCACCACTGACCCAGGCCAAGCTCGGCTTGCCGGGGCGCGATGCCGAGATTGACGCCGTCTGCGAACTAATCGAGAACATGGGCCGGCTGGGCATCGAAGTGTGGTGCTACGAGTGGATGGCGGTGATGAACTGGGTGCGCACAACGACGACGCTTCGTTCGCGGGGCGGCGCGCTGGTGACGGCTTATGATCACGCGCAAATGGCAGATGCGCCCCTGACCGACTATGGCGAAGTCGGCGAGACGCAACTGTGGGAAAGCTTGCATTACTTTCTGGAACGTGTGCTGCCCGTGGCCGAGGCGGCGGGCGTGAAACTGGCCATGCACCCGGACGACCCGCCCTTGTCGCCCATCCGCGGCATCGGGCGCATCATGCGCAGCGTCGACAACTTCGCGCGGCTGCTATCGCTCGTGCCCAGCAAGATGAACGGCATCGCGCTCTGCCAGGGCAACTTCACCCTGATGACCGACGACCTGCCCGCTGTCATCCGCCGGTTTGGCGACAAGGTCTTTTTTGTGCATATGCGCGATGTGGCTGGCAGCCCGCAGCGCTTTCAAGAGACATTTCACGATGCGGGAAAAACGGACATGGTGGCTTGCATGCGCGCGTATCGAGATATCAGATATGCTGGCGTGCTGCGTCCCGATCATGTGCCGACCATGGCTGGCGACGACAACCAGCAGGCTGGCTACTCTGCGATTGGCCGTCTCTTCGCCATCGGCTATCTCAAAGGCATCCGCGAGGCAGTTTACGGTGGCACAGGCGCAACTGTCTCGTCAGACATGTCATGATCCAGGCAGCTAATCGCGCTGTCTATTCACAGCGCCGCTTGCTCCGCTCATTCGGGCAGGAGATCGTTTTCGATTAACTTGGTGGCCAGCGCCCCAGCCGCAAAGCTTAAACCAGCCGAGATGAGCATGACGATGCGGATGCTGTCGGAGAAAGAATGGCGAATCACCTGGCTCAGCTGGGTATATTGCTCTTCCGCCAAACCCATGGGCAAGGTGGCTTCGGCCAGCATGACCGATTCGGCAGCGATGTAGGTTTGCGCCTCGTATGACAAAGAAGTTACGGCTGGGTCGCCCAACAGCGAATCTTGAAAGACGAGAATGACGATGCTGCCCATTACCGCGATCGCCAAGATTTGCGCCGAACGCGACACTGTGTTGTTCAAGCCCGATGCCAAACCCGCGTAGTGCTCATTGACAGAAGCCATCACCGCAGTTGTCAGCGGCGCCAGCGTGATGCCCATGCCCGTGCCAAACAGGCACATGGTCGGGAGGAGCGTCTGGACATAGGTGTCTTGCCCGTGCGAAACCTCCAGCGCCGAAAGCAGCAGCAGGGCACAGCCGATGACCAGCGGTCCACATATCAATGGCAAACGCGGTCCATAGCGGTCGACCACGCGGCTCATCACGAAGGATACCCCGCCCATCAAGAGCGTCGTCGGCAGCATGGCAAAACCGACAGCCGACTCGGAATAGCCCTGCACCTGGATCAAACCCAGCGGCAAAAAGAAGAGCGCGCTGTTGATCGCGCCATAGAGCAGCAAAGTCAAGGTGTTGGCGCCGGTGAAAGTGCGCGAACGAAACAGATTCAGCGGCATCATGGGATGGTCGCTGTGGCCTTCGATCCAGATGAAAGCCGGCAGAATGGCAATCGCAGCGAGGCCCGAAAGCAGCACGATGGGGTCGTCAAAGCCGCGCCGCGGTCCTTCGATGAAAAACAAGCCGGCGAGCAAAAGCATCAATGTGCTGAGCAATGTGCCGGTAATATCGAGTTCCTGTGGCGATTCGTCGTCATAACTTTCTGGCACATACATCAGCAACACGACGATGGCGAGCGCGCCCATCGCCAGATTGACCAGAAAGATCAGCCGCCACATGCCGATCTCGGTCAGCCAGCCGCCGATGATAGGTCCTGCGCCCGATGTCAACATCGTGAAGGCAGACCAAATGCCGATCGACCAACTGCGCCGATGATGCGCAAAGTACGCGGCAACGATAGCCAGGCTGCAGGTGATCATCATGCCACTGCCCAGGCCCTGCGCCGCTCGCGCCAAGATCAGCACATCGGTGGAGTGCGTCGTGCCGCATACGAACGAGGCCAGGCTAAATATCACGGTGCCGATGATGTAAAAGCGCCGGCGTCCATAATGATCGCCCAGAGAGCCGCTGATAAATATGAACGCCGCTTGCAGCAGCGAGTAGGCGTTGACGATCCAGATGATTTCGGCGCCGCTGGCGTGCAGCTCGCGCTGGATGGCTGGCAGCGCGACACTCAGCGCCGTGCTGACCATGAATACCATGCTGGGCGCGAGGATGGTGGCGAATAGCACCCAAAAGTCGCGTTGGCGCTCGCCAATTGCAGATCGCTTCAGGACCATGAAGGAGCGGCTGCTCTTCTTGTAGCCGGCAGATGTCTTGTCTACCGTCAATAGTACCCGATTATTTCAACAGATGGGGCAG
>JAJDZQ010000168.1 GCA_022824565.1 Anaerolineae bacterium
GCCTATGGCATCGTCTGCCCGATGATCGAAACGCGGCAAGAGTGCGAGGACTTCGTGGGCGCGTGCCGCTTTCCACCGCTGGGCTATCGCAGTTTGGGTCCCACGCGCGCTCGCATCTATGCGGGTGAGGCGTATGCCGAGCAGGCCAATGACACGGTGCTCACTTTCGCCATGGTCGAGACGCAGCTGGGCTTCGACAATCGCGACGAAATCATGGCTGTGCCGGGCTTGGACGCGGTCTTTGTGGGCATCGGCGATCTGCGCTTGAGCATGACGGGCCGGGCTGGCTTCGACCAGGACGCGGTGGTTGATTCGGCGCTGGATGACATTTTGGTTTCGGCGCGGCGGCATGGCGTCAAAGCCGGCATCTTTTGCGCCAGCACCGACCATGCCATCGAGATGATCGGGCGCGGCTATGACTTCATCACCGTGATGACCGAGACGGCGATCATGACCAGCGCGGCCGGGCAGATCATCAGCTCGGTGCGTGGGGCCGGGGCGGGTTAGTCGAGACGCCGTTTGCGATATAGTTGCAATTCTTCGCTTGACACTTCGTGTTCTGGAACTAAGCGATAGTGACGTTCCGCTAATTTAACCAGACCTTCATTCGGGTCGGTTCCAAATTCAAACAGCGCTATGCTTTCTTCCTCCATGAACTGAGCGGCAATCGGGCGTGCAACCAATTCTGGAAACTTTTCTGCGCAAAGGGCCAAGTCCTGTTCGATTTGAACGACTCCGATCTGATCCGCTTTGCCCTTTGCTTGCACCGGCATGACATAGTGGGCTCCTCGTTTGTCCAGTCCCACATAAATCTCGTCGGTCTCGATCTGGCCAATGTTACGCACGGTTGTACGCAAGTGGTTTTGGATGGAATAGCAGGTCACGCCGGTGAAGATATCTACAAGCCTGTTGTATCGCAGTTTCGCCAATAGCGCCTGTTCGTCAGTTAGGGCATACCGTGCTACGATTCCAGGAGTAGCATCCGGTATCTTAGTGATTGGCAACATAGGGTCAGGTTGAATCTTTGAAACAGCCTTGAGTTCAAACGCATATTTCGCTTGTCCCTTGCCAACTATTACCCAAGATAGTCCCGCTGGCGCTTCTCGAATAATTGTGTCGGGCAGAGGCGTTCTATGCCGAAATGAGTAGACGACGTCCCCTAGATTCTTTGGCAAAGGAATATCAAGTTGCTCCGCTGCTCGTGCAATATCTTCGCGCGAAAATGGAACAACTGAATCGCCCGACCGATACTGTTGGAAAAAGATGTATTCAATTATCCGAGAGTAACGGTTTGGTTTTGGCATCTCTTGAATTTAGCCGTTCCATTGGAGTAGCAGAACTTCTTCGCGCAGTTGCTCTTTTGTTACGGTCGAAAAACGCGTGCGGAACAGTTCAATGTCAAGGACATTATATCCCAGTTGTTCGGCGACCTCTGCCAGGATCTCTCCAGTTCGTATCATAATGCGAAAATACGAAGCCTGATCACCGACAACGTAGGCCAGCTTGGCACCTGGACGCAAAAACGCGCGCATATCTGACAAGTGACGAGCCATTCCTCCAAAATATAATCTAACTACTTTCGCGTACTGTCTTTCAAATCCTGAAGTCTTTCTCAGTTCTAGTCGACGCTGTTCAATAGAGTCAGCCAGCGCTTGGATTCTAGGCATGTTGGCTACCCAGCTATGGTCGGTATCAGCTTTGTAGACGCTTCGTGTGTTAGATCGAATGAACTGTTGCTTTTGTCTACGCAATTCTGCACGGCTCGACAGAAAACCAAGCAGTACTGATTCGAGACGCGTCGTTCGACTATAATCTTTTTCGTTTGGATATGGTGGAGAAGTTATGACGGCGTCAATCGAGCGTGGCTGCAAGTGACTTTGCATTGCCCTTGCGTCTGCCTTTTGCACCGTTGCGGGCGTAAACGGCAGCGTGCGAACTTCCTGCAAGTCGCACACCATCTTTTCCAGCGCGTCAAGCCACGGGCCAAGTACAGGCGCATCAGCCTTTAGTTTCCCCACGCCTATCTCTGGTCCGAATCGAAGATTGCTTATTTCTTTCACGGTTTGTTTCGCCAACGCCAATTTCGCGTGACTCTGCAATCTGGTTTCTTGATACTGATTGATGCAATCCAAAAGCGTTAATACCTTGTGCAAGGGCAAAGGGCTAATTGAGTTTTTGATTAACAGTCGGGACTTTTCAGCGTCCAATGTGCGAAGCTGCTCGGTGAATACGTTGATTCCAAAGTGGCAACCGTCATATTTCAGCACGGATTCTTGTCGCAACTCACGAAGTCTGTTGGCAACAGTTTGCCCATATTCGACCAAGAGGCGAGGATCGACTTCCCAATCCGTCTTCACCCGCGCAGCAAAGTGTGCCATCGCATTGGCCTCTACCCCAACACTGGCGATTCCGAGCTTTTTGGCTTCTACGAGAGTTGTGCCGGTACCGCAAAACGGGTCAAGGATAGTCTGTCCCTTTGCAAGGTTAAATTTCTCAATATAGTCGCGGACCAAATGAGGCGGAAAAGACAATACAAACCTGTACCATTCATGGACAGGTCTGTCCCCTGCATATAACCGATTTAGCTCGTTGCCGTTTTGAAGCTGTGTAGAGTATGCCATCTGAACCTTGCAATTGATTAGGACAAATGTACTGCAAGTGCGCGCAAATGGCAAATGGTTTCTGCGAGAAACTAAAACCTACATCGCTTCACCCAGGCAGATTTCCAGGTCGCGGGCGCTGCGCAGCCAGGTATGGTCCAGCGGCACATTCTTGCGCACGCCGACCACATCTGCCAGCGGCACGGCGCGCTCAACATCGCCATGAATGCCGACCATGATATTGCTTTCGCCAGCGGCGATATAGTTGGCCGCCGCCGTACCCAGGCGCGTCGCCAACAAACGGTCTTTGGGCGATGGCACGCCGCCGCGCTGTACATGGCCGAGGATGGTAACGCGCGATTCCAGCCCGGTGCGCTTTTCCAGCTCGCGCGTTAGCAGCAGGGTGTTGCCACTGCGCTCTTTTTCGATCTCCGCCAGCTCGGCGCGGATAGACTTGCGCAGGCGTCGGGCGGCTTTGCTGGCGCTTTTGTCAGCTTGGCAGCGCGCAATTTCGGCATTGGCTTCAGCCAGGCGCAGGCGGGCCGCATGCAGCTTTGCGCCGATCCGCTGTGTCATCGCGCCTTCGGAAACGGCGACAATGCTGAAACGTTTGCCACCTCGGCTGCGCTCGCGGATTGAATCGGCGATCGCCTCGATATTGAAAGGAATCTCAGGGATCAAAATGACATCTGCGCCGCCCGCCAGCCCAGCGCCCAACGCCAGCCAGCCAGTGTTGTGTCCCATGATCTCGCAGACGATGATGCGATGATGGCTGTGCGCCGTGGAGTGCAGGCGGTCGATGGCATCGGTGGCGATGTTCAGCGCTGTATCAAAGCCGAAAGTCACATCCGTCCCGCTGACATCATTGTCGATTGTCTTGGGCAGGCAGACCACATTGATACCGAGCCGGGCCAAGCGATGGGCATTTTTGGCTGTGCCACCACCACCCAGACAGACCAGCGCGTCCAGATGATGCCGCTCGTAGACCTCGACCATGACATCTGTCATATTGCGCGACTTGCCGCCGATGGGCATTTTGTGTGGCTTGTCGCGGCTGGTGCCCAGGATCGTGCCGCCCAGTGTGAGGATGCCGCTGAGGTTCTCTGAGCCCAGCCAAACGATGCGATTCTGCATCAAGCCACGAAAGCCATCGCGAAAACCGATCAGCCGCATGCCGTGCTTGTCAATCGCCACTTTTCCCACCGCGCGGATGGCGGCATTCAAGCCCGGGCTGTCCCCGCCAGCGGTGAGGATGCCAACCGTCTTTGCGCTCATTAGCAAGCCTCGTATCCAAGACTACCTCATGCGCTCACAATTTGAACACAGCCACGCGCAGAAGGCAAATTGGGCGGCGGGCGGCGGGCGCTCTTGGCTGGTTGATCTGTGTTATGATTCGTCCACAGGCAGCATCAAAAGGAGGCAATTATGCCCATTCTGGAACGGCTGATTGATGCCGACACATTCTTGCGCATGGCCGAATTGCCTGAATATCGGGAAACCGAATACGAGTTGATCGATGGAGAAATGATCGAGATGCCGCCACCAGATTTCGTGCACGGGGAGTTTGCTGTAAGACTGAGTTACTACATTCACGCCTATGCCAATGCTCGTGGGTTGGGCAGGACGACGGTGGAGTCGGGATTTCGTTCGGAGTTCGATCCAGGACTGGTGCTGCGCCCCGATGTCGCATTCCTGAGTCATGCTCGCGCTCAGCTAATCCGCGGACGGGGTTTATCGCCTGTCATGCCCGATCTGGCGGTGGAGATTGCTTCGCCAAGCGATACCCGCACGGCCATGCGGCAGAAGGCCGAGCTATACCTGCGCAATGGCACGCGGCTGGTGTGGCTGGTATTCCCAGATGACGAGCGCGTCGAAGTGCACAGCCACAGTGGCCAGAGCCAGTCCCTGGGCGCGGACGATAGCCTGACCGGCGGCGATGTGCTGCCCGGCTTCAGTCTGGAGCTGGGGCGGCTGTTTGCCTTGTGAGCGGGTCTGTGCCTACCCAAGCGCGCCTGCAAAAGCTGCAACGCGCGGCCAGCCAACGCCAGCCGGGTTTGACGATCGTGACTCAAGATGTCTTCGACCCGCACAACCTTGGCGCGATCGCCCGCAGTTGCGATGCTTTCGGCGTCCAGCATCTGCATGTTATCTTCGAGAACAGCGACCCATTCGACCCCAAGACAATCGGCAAAAACAGCTCTACCGCCACCAACAAATGGCTGCAATACCACAGGCATTTTGACAGCGAAAAAGCCTTGCGCTCGTTGAAAAATGATGGCTGGCAAGTGGTCGCCACCGTGCTGGACGATGCTGCCGAGTCCTTGTTTGATGCCGACTTTCGTCAGCCTCGCCTGGCTCTGCTGCTGGGGAACGAGCGCGAAGGACTTTCGCAGCGCGCGCTGGAACTCGCCGACCGGCGCGTCACCATCCCCATGCGGGGCATTGCGCAAAGCTTGAATGTTTCGGTTACGGCGGCGCTATGCTTGTACGAGATCACACGCCAACGGCAGAGTCTTTACCCAGAGCGCCTGCAAAACACAGCCGAGCAGACCGCGCAGACTTTGCATTATTTTTTGGAAATGCACGCGCATTTGGGGCGGCGTAGCAAGCAGCAGCGCAAACTGCGGGCGCAACAGCGACTCTCAAAATTGCCTCGTTAGGTCCAATAAAAAATGATGCGTCCGTTCTGCCGCGCGTCTGGTCGCCCCGATTTGACTATGTCCATGGCATGCAGGCTGAGCGCGCGCATCTGCTGGCGCGTGCACCACATGCGCACCACCATGGGATCGCCTTCGTCTCCTGCATAAGGATTGAAGAAGTCGGCCACGCTGTCCGCATCATCCACATCCAGTTCATCAAAGTCGTCGTCCAGCTCATCTGGATCACTGGGTACATATTCGGTCGCCACCAGGATGATCTGGTCGCGGTCGCGGTCGTGCGCCAAGCCCATTTGGGCGATGCGAAATAGCGGTTCGATCGGCTCGCGCAATTCCATATCCAGTTGGCTGAAATCGGCTTCGGTCGTGGTGTTTTCACGCGAATCGATATCATCCAGCATCTCTG
The DNA here is from genome assembly GCA_022824565.1 of Anaerolineae bacterium. GTDB lineage: Bacteria > Chloroflexota > Anaerolineae > Aggregatilineales > Phototrophicaceae > UBA6055. The sequence goes on from JAJDZQ010000168.1 coordinate 5,664, forward strand.
TGATGGCGGCCGACAGCGCGTGCGCTTGCTCTTTTTCAATCGTAAACGAGACGATGCGATTGTCCTTGCCCGCTTGCAAGTGAAAGGTGCGTTGGCCTTTGGGACCGATCGTGCCAACCGTGACGAAGTCGACCGGATTCAGTTCAATCACATTGCTCATTGCGCCCCTCCATCCCGCGGCGATTGCTCGTCCGTCTTGCCGCGCGCCGTTTTCAGCGCCTGCAGGTGCGCGGTGTCGTTCATGTTCACTATGAAGGGTCGGCTGTGCCCCAGCTGCAAAGTGCTGATGGAGGCGGGCGAAATCACAATGCGCTGGAAGACATCCAGATGCATGCCCAAATAATGCGCCAATGTCATTTTGATCAGGTCGGCATGAAAGACCAGCGCGATCAGCTGACTGGGATGAAGCTGCACCAGCGCTTCGATGGCATCGACGATGCGCGTTTGTACCCCGCGCATGGATTCGCCTTCGGGGAAGACCGCCCGCGATGGATATTCCTGCACGACCGCCCACATCTTGCGCTTCGCTAACTCGGCGATGGCCTTGCCCTGCCAGGCGCCATAGCGCACCTCGCCAATTTGTTCACTTGCCTGGATGGTCAAGCGCGGATGATGCGCGGCGATGGCGGCGGCTGTTTCCATCGTGCGCTCGATGGGGCTGGCATAGAGTTGGTCGAGCGGCGCCCCTGCCAAACGCGCTCCCAGCGCCTCGGCTTGCGCGCGACCTTCATCGTTCAGGTGCACGCCGGCTGTCCAACCCGCCAACTTGCCCGTCTTCACGAAGTCGTTGACCGCGTGGCGTATTAGCAAGATCGTCGTCATAAGTGGCTTCGCCGCTGCCAGTGAATTCTCTAGAGCATATCATATTCGCCAGCGCATCGGCTAGCCAGTCCGCGCATAGCCGCCGGTCGCTGTGTATGATACCAGAGGCGCGGCAATATCTTCGCAGTCTGCATATCAGGAGAAAAGCATGCAATTCGCCATCAATTATTCGCCGCAAGCGCTGCAGCTTTGGCGCGAGGGCTTGATCACAGTCGACCTCTTCAAGTGCCCGGACTGGCCTGGTCTGGTCGCCGAGGTCAGCCGCTATCATGCGCTCTATGTGCATTGCAGCCTGATTGTCGGGTTGGGACAGCTGGCAGATGTCGACATGGAGGCGCTGGCCCGCTGGCTGGATACGGGCGAAACAACTGTCATCAATACGCATCTTGTCGCGCTGCGCTCCACATTTGCGCCCGGCGAACGCGTTGACGCCGACGCCATCGTCTCGCGCATCGTCCGCGAGCTTGAGCCGCTCTGCAACCGCTTCGGCGCAGAACGCATTCTGGTTGAAAACCTGACCTGCCCATTGCGAGGCTGGGGCGCAGACCAACTGCCCGCATCGGTCGACCCCGCAGTGATTACGGCGGTCTGCGAACGCAGCGGCTGTGGCCTCTTGCTCGATCTGGCGCACGCCACGCTCGCTTGCGAGGGCACAGGCAACAGCGATATCCAGGGCTATCTCGATGCCATGCCCGTGCACAGGCTGCGCGAATTGCATGTAGTCGGCATCTCGCCAAAGCGCGATGAGCAGGGCAACCGTCAGGATCACTTCGCCCTGACCGAATGCGACTGGGCAATCGCGGAATATGCGCTGGGGCAGATCGGCGCGGGAAAATGGCAGCATCCCGAGCGCATGGCATTTGAATATGGCGGCATCGGCGAGAAGTTCGCTTTCCGCAGCGATCCAGCTGTTATGGCAGCGCAGGCTCCGCGTCTTTATGCCCTGGCCAAATCGGCATGACCCGGGGTTTCGCCATTGCCGGACAATTGCCTTTAGAGCCGGCGCGACTCGACGAATTCAATTGCCGAAAGCAGCATGTCCAGGCCCCTCGCGCGATTGCCGCTCAGATGCAGGCGGATGGCGCGGCGTCCGTGCCCTTGCAGCGCTTGCAGATCACCAGCTGCCTGGGCTGCGAACAGGGTGCCGAAGCTATAGTCAAAACCGGGAATGGGCAGGTCGGGCGCGGCATCGGTGGTCAACTGCCAAAAGACGCCATTGTCGCCGCCGCCTTTATGATATTGCCCGGTGCTGTGCAAGTAGCGCGGACCATACCCGATCGTAACGGCGCGTTTGGTCACATGGCGCAGCCGCCGTTGCACTTGTTCCAGCATGCGCGCTTCTTCGGCAGTTGGCGTGAAGTAAACCAGCAGCGCAAAGTAATCGCCAGCTTTGGTGCCGGCCATTTGCGCGCCGATCACCTGGACGACATCGCCGCCAGCGAAGCCGTGCTGCCGACAGAGCTCGCGCAAGGGACCGAGTGTGCCTTCGTTTGCATAAAGCTGTAAAGATTTGCGTGTCATTACGGGCGCGGACTGTGGCAGGCTGCCCGACTGGCGGACAGTATCCAAGAGCGCTTGGGTGGCCTCTTTTGCTTCGGTGACATTGGGCTCGTCGAAAGGATTCACGTTCAGCAATGCGCCGGCGATGGCGGTGGCATATTCCCAGCGCAAAAATTCACCAGCGATCGCCAACGTGTCTTCCAGGCGCAGCGTGACGCGCGGATGACCGGCTTCGCGCAAGGTGCGCACAGCTGCGTCCATCTGAGCCACATCGGCGTCATTGTCCACGCGCAAATATACAAACAGGCGGTCGGTCACATAGTCGTGCGGCAAACCGATCGCCGCGCCCACCACTGGCAACGCGCCTTTGCCTTCTTTGCCCAGGCTTTCCGCCAGCAGCTGCTCTGCCCAATCGCCGAAGCTGCGCAGCGACTCGCTGGTGTAGATGGTGATTTTGTCTCTGCCTTGCAGCGCCAGCGCGCCGATGACCGCGCCCAACAGCAAGCCGGGGTGATAATGCGCCGGGATGCCTGCGCCTATAGCGCCCAGCATGGTATCCGCCCGCTCCCACAAGCCTTGCAAATCCAGCCCAATCAAAGCTGCGGGCACCATGCCGAAGTAGCTCAACGCGCTGTAACGGCCGCCGATATCCGCAGGGTTGAGAAATAAATCGCGCACACCAGCTTGTTTGGCGACTTGCTCCAGACGCGAGCCAGGGTCGGTGATGACGATGAACTGCTCGCCAGCGCCGCCCGTCTTCTCCCAGAAATAATGATGGAGCGCCAGAGTCTCGATTGTGCCGCCAGACTTGCTGGCGACCACGAAGAGCGTTTTACCCAGCTCAATGGCGTCTTCGACCTGGCTGATGCGCGCGGGGTCGGTGCTGTCGAGCACGATCAGTTGTGGGAAGCCAGCTTGCCGACCAAATGTGCGCGCCAGCACCTCGGGCGCAAGCGAACTGCCGCCCATACCCAGCAGCACAACATGCCGCCATTGTCCGCCGCGCACGCTTTCTTGCAGGGCGGTCAAGCGCTCGCGGTCGATGGTCGTGGCGATATCCAGCCAGCCCAGCCGCTTGGCGATTTTGTCGATAGTTGGCGCGTGTTTCTTCCACAAGCTGCCATCTTTGTTCCACAAGCGCGCATTTGCCAATTGCTCGTCCAGGTGGTCTATGGCTTCTTCCACCGCGCCATGATAGATGCCCAGCGCCAGCTTGGTGCGCTCAATGATGCCGCTGCGCAGCAAGGTGCGTTTGGCAGCCACCTGCGAGATCAACTTTTCAAAGGCGTCAATGAAGGCATCCACGCCATCGTCTTGCAGGTGAGTGGTTACTTGTGCCAGGTCGACCCCCAGTTCGGCCAGGCGGTCCAGCGCTTCGTCTGGCGGCAAAAAGCCTGGCAGGTCTTTTGTCAGGGTGTCGGCGGCCGTGCCATGATCTTTGAAGGCGGCGAGGGTCGCTGGTGGCAGGGTGTTGACGGTGTGCGCGCCGATCAAATTATCGACATACAATGTGTCGGAATAAGCGGGATTCTTGGTGCCGGTGGAAGCCCAAAGCGGACGTTGCACCTGGGCGCCAGCAGCCCGCAATTGCTCAAAACGTTCGCCTGCAAAGATGCGCTGGAAAGAGCGATACGCCAGCTTGGCGTTGGCGATAGCGGTTTGCCCCAGCAAGCGGCTGTTGGCGCTGATGCGGGCTGTGTCTTGCCGCAGCTGTGCCGCGCGGATGTTGTTCTCGAGGATGTGGTCGACCATCACATCAATGCGGCTCAAAAAGAAACTGGCCACCGAAGCCACGCGTGTAACATCTTCGCCAGCAGCCAGTCGCCGCTCTAGCCCACGAATGAAGGCTTCGGCAACTTGCTCATAATTGTTGATGGCAAAGATGAGCGTCACATTGACATTGATGCCGGCCCCGATCGCCGCTTCGATGGCCGGGATGCCCTGGGGCGTCGCCGGGATTTTGATCATCAGGTTGGGGCGGCCGACTGTGCTGAAGAGGCGCTGGGCTTCGTCGATTGTGCCTTGCGTGTCGCGCGCCAACAGTGGCGAAACCTCCAGGCTTACATAGCCATCGCCGCCGCCGCTGCGCTCGTAGATCGGTCGGAAGAGGTCGGTCGCGTTTTGGATGTCCTCGATCGCCAGCGCTTCGTAGATATCGGGCGCGTCCAGATCTAGCATGGTCATGATTGCGCTGTCATAGGTGTCGGAATCGCCGATGGCTTTTTGAAAGATAGACGGGTTGGAAGTCACCCCCAGCACGCCTTCTGTTTCTATGCGGCTTTGCAGCCCGCCATTGCCCAGGTCATCGCGGTGGATGTAATCGAGCCAGGCGCTCTGTCCGAAATTCTGAATCTCCAGCAAGGGATTGCTCATGGGGTCGCCGCCTCCCGACGCTATGCAGCTTGCCTGTTTGGCGTCATTTTAGCAGGCTTGGGGGCGCAGGGCAATCGCATCAAACGATGTTGAATTGCGGGAACTCAACGCAGGCAAAGGCTGCATTTGGGCCGTGCAGGCATGTTCAGGTTATTCAACGATGCTTTCGACCATGCCCTCGCGAGCGAGAATGATTCCCTCGAGCCGTGCCAGGCGCTGGGTGTTGTCGTCAACTTTGTCTTCTATACGCCGCAGGTCCGCGCGAATTTTGGCGATTTCAGACCGATGCTCTGCGCGCGACTCGCTGATTTCGCGGCGCAATTCTGCAATATGGGCAAGCATTTCATCACGCAAGGCGGCATTGCCAGCAAGCATTTCCTCACGCAGGGCGGCGTTGCCAGCAAGCAATTCCTCGCGCAGGGCGGCGTTGTCGGCTTTGAGTTCCTTACGCAGATTATCATACCGTTTTTCCAGAACATGTTGTGTGCGCCAGACCGCGCCCAAAATCGTCAGGACGGTAATGACGAGTTCTAAAGAAAGGTTTGTGTCGAAATTCACTTCAATCTCCAGCCCGATGCTTGCTGCTAGCTAAGTCTAGCGCAGGTATTCAAGATTTCCAAGTTGACTTGACGCCGCGTCATCCAAATCTGTATGGCGCGCCCAGCCTTTCACTCTGTGCCCTCTGTGTCCTCTGTGGTTAAATCTATCTATCCGATTGCCATGTTCTGCGAGCCACTGCCATGACCGACACCACAAAAAGCGACAAACCCGCCATCACCGAGCAACCGCCTATCACCACCGCGCACAGAATCTCGCTGCCCACAGGTGAGCTTGCCTATAGCGCCACAGCGGGGATGTTGCCGCTCAAAGACGAACAGGGCGAGATCGCCGCGCAGATCTTCTACACTGCCTACCAGCTGGATTCCGCCGACAGCGCCGCCCGCCCCTTGATCTTCGTCTTCAATGGCGGACCCGGCTCGGCGTCAATCTGGCTGCACATGGGCGCGCTGGGACCCAAACGCGTCGACATGGGCGCAGACGGTTTCATGCCGCCACCGCCCTACCAGCTCGTCAACAACGCGCATACCTGGCTCGATCTGGGCGACCTGGTCTTCATCGACCCGGTTGGCACAGGCTATTCTCGCGCGGCAGACCCGGACGATAGCAAGCAATACTGGGGGCTACAGGCCGATTTGGAAGCGGTGGGCGAGTTTATCCGCCTGTATCTGTCGCGCAACAAACGTTGGACATCGCCGCTGTATCTGGCTGGCGAGAGCTATGGCACGACGCGCGCAGCGGGCTTGGCAGGCTATTTGATCGACCGTGGCATCGCCTTCAATGGCATCGTCCTGATCTCCACCGTGATGAACTTTCAGACCATCCGCTTCACCAAAGGCAACGACCTGCCTTTTGCGCTCTATGTGCCCAGCTATTGCGCCTCTGCCCATTATCATGGCGCGCTTTCTGATGAGCTAAATGCGCGGGAATTGCGACCATTGCTGCAAGAAGTGGCGGACTGGGCCGAAGGCGACTACACAATCGCGCTGGCCAAGGGCGATCGCTTGACCGACGAAGAGCGGGTGGCGGTGGCGGAGCGGCTTTCGCAATACACCGGCTTGTCGCCTCGTTTTGTACTGGGCGCAGATTTGCGCATCAATATCATGAGCTTTTGCAAAGAGCTGCTGCGCGATGACAAGCGGGCGGTCGGGCGGCTGGATTCGCGTTATGTGGGCATCATGGCTTCGGCCGAGGGGCAGAGTTTTGACTTCGACCCGTCCATGCACGCCATCGTCCCGCCCTACAATGCCGTCTTCAACCAATATATCCGCGAGCAGCTGGGCTTCCATAGCGACTTGAATTACGAGATATTGAGCTTCCGCGTCAATGAGAACTGGCAGTACGCGGGTGGCGAATTCCCCGATACCAGCGAGGGACTGCGCGCCGCTTTCGCCAAGAATCCATTTATGCGCGTGTTGGTGGCGCAAGGCTATTATGACCTGGCCACTCCTTTCCAGGCTGCCTATTATTCGCTGGCGCACATGGGCTTGGACCACGTTCTGCGCGACAATGTTACAATCGCCGAATACGCAGCCGGGCACATGATGTACCTGCACGAAGTCTCGTTGGCAAAACTCAAGGCAGATGCGGCGGAATTTATTCAGGCATCCTAAGCGTGGCGCATACTGTCCAGCCACAGCACCAAGCCCTGCCATTCTCCATAACGGTCGTAGCGCTGGCGGATTTCTTGGTCGCTGGCTTTTTCACCGTGCTTGTGGCGGGCAGCATAGAAAGTACGCGCCGCGCTGTCGATGGCCAGCCGGCCATAATGCCCGGTCAACCGCGCATAGGTGGCGGCGGCATAATCGCCAAAGCCCTTTAGCGCCCTGACCGCCTCAACCAAAGCATCAGCATCCAGCCACTTCCATGACTCCGGCTCAATTTCGCCATGGGCGATTTTCTGCGCCAGTTCGTGCAGGTAGGCATTGCGATAGCCGGCGCGCACGGCATCTGCCAGTTCATCAAATGGCAGCGCGGCGATGCGCTCGGCGGCCGGGAAGGCGTGCAATCCTTCAATAGTCGGGTGAGGCGCGCCCAGCTGGCACAAACGGCGGCACATCTGCACGGTCTGCGCCCAGTTGCAGTTGGTTGTCAGCAAGATCTTCGCCAGGTTTTCCCAGGCGCTGGGACAGGTGAGGATGCGGCCATGCCCCTCGGCTTCCAGCCAGTCATAGCCGTCAACCGCGCGCATGGCGTCATAAAAAGGACGCAAGTCGCGCTCGCTGTCCAACATGCGCCGGGCGACGGCATTCATTTTCGGCTGGATATCGTGAATCGTCTGCGCATCGGGCTGCCCCACCGCCAGGCCAAACTTGTGCTTCATCAGCCACATGCGCGCCACCAGCCCTTGGCGATTCTGGTGAACATATTCCAGCAACCCGTCTTCGGCGTGCCAGGTGAACGGCGCCAACTGCAGCCAGCCATGGCTATGCACTGTGGCATAAAAATTGAAATCTGCCCGCGTCGGCGAGATGATGCGATACATAGGCGGTGGGTTGTGTGCCGGCCGGATTTAGCCGATTATGATCGGGCTCATGCGGGCATCTTGTCCAGCACTTCCTGGATCTGCTGCAGGTGGTTGATTCCATGCCCAGAATAGAGGCGCGCCAGGTCTTCCAGGCTGTAGTCGGGGCGGTCGGGGCTGGACGCGCGGCCGACTTTCAGCCATTCGTCATCGCTCAGGTTTTCCAGCAAGGTCGCCCAGCGCGCTTGCAGCCCATCGAGGATTTTCAGCGAATGTTCGATATCGGCATTGCTGGCATCGGGCATTTCGGCGATGGCATTGACATCGTAGCTGGTGAACTGGAAGCTGGGGCTGGTGAGGATCAGCTTGAAGCGGCGGAGGCAGACCATGTGCGTATCGGCCAGGTGGTGGATATTTTGGGCGATCGTCCATTCTGGCGCATTGTAGGCGGTGGTCAGCTGCTCGTCGCTCAAGCCGGCGACTTTCTCGCGCAATTGGGCGGGCAGCGCGCGGATGATGGCGATGCTTTCGGCGCGTGATTGCATGATGTGGACTCCTCGTTATGTGGTTGAATGCCTGTATTGTAGCGACAGAATGCGCAAAGAGAACAGACAAAGGCGCGCCGAACTTCCGCTTCTATGCACCATTTGCGTGCGGGGCAGTCGCATTAAATTTGCCACAGAGACACAGAGATTGGTTTTGTAAGGCAGAACATTTCTGAATTCTCGTTGCAATGAGAGCGACCTGTCAGTCACTCAGAGTTAAATTGAAAGATTTCTCTGTGTTCTCTTTGCTCTCGATGATCTCTGTGTTGAGTTTGTTTACTTCCGTGTTGTCGAAGGGGGACTATGGTTTGCTGCGATTGTCCCATTTGCGAGCGGACGTTGCTGTGCTTGCGCTACAATGATGTCTTGTAGCAGCGAGGTCAGTTTGCAGGCGAGGAGAACGAAACTGGGCGAGCCAATCCACGATGCCCCCGACATCATCGGCATCGGCGTTTGCACGGTCGATTATCTGGTGATCGTGCCGCGCCTGCCGCAGCGCAACGAAAATATGCGCGCGCGCACATTTGCGCGAGAATTGGGCGGCCTGGCTTCCATCGCCTTGATCGCCGCAGCTCGCTTGGGCGCTCATGCCAAGCTCATTACGCGCATCGGCGATGATGAGGCCGGCGACTATATCCGTGGCGCGCTGCTTGACGAAGGCATCGATGTGTCGCAGCTGCTGGTCGAGGCGGGCAGCGAATCGCATGTTTCGGTGATCGTCGTGGACGAACCATCGGGCGACCGCAGCATCATGACCCGCCCGCCCACGAGCCAAGCTGTGGGAGCGGAGGAATTGCAGCGCGAAGACATCGGTGCCGCTCGCGTTCTATTCGTCGACAAATGCAGCGAGGCGACACTGCAAGCGGCGCAGTGGGCGCGGCAGGCGGGCGCGCAGGTTGTGCTGGATCCATCCCAGCCCTACGCGGTGGTCAAGCCGCTGCTGGAGCATGTCACTGTGCCCATCGTGCCCGAAGCGTGGGCGCGCGCCTGGATGCCCGACCGGCCAGTCAGCGCGGTTGCCGACCGTCTTTGCCAAGAGGGCGCGCAGATCGCAATCGTCACGCTGGGAGAACGCGGCGCTGTGGCGTGCTGGGGCGGGCAGACGCAAACTTTCCCCGCTTTTGCGGTGGATGTGGTCGACACGACTGGCGCGGGCGATGCCTATCACGGCGCATTTATGTACGCGCTGCTGCAGGACTGGGATGTGCCGCGCATGGCAACTTTCGCTGCCGCTGTCGGCGCATTAAATTGTCGCGCGCTGGGTGGTCGCAGCGCCTTGCCGAGCTTGGACGAGGTAGAGCGATTCCTGGCGCAATCTATCCGCTGAGAATCTGCCTGCATGCTCCCTGCGAGTTCGTGGAAAATTGGTATACTGGCTGCCGTACCTAAACTTGAAGGAGTGAGAGCAATGAACAAAGCAGAATTGATTGATGCGATCGCCGCAAAGTCGGGCTTGGACAAGAAGCAGTCGGGCGCGGCTCTCGCGGCGATGATCGAGTCGGTCGAAGAAGCGTTGGTCGGTGGCGAGCGCGTGCAGTTGGTCGGCTTTGGCACCTGGTCGGTGAACAGACGCGAAGCGCGCATGGGCCGCAATCCCAGCAACAACGAGAGCATTGAGATCCCCGCCAAGAATGTCGTCAGGTTCAAGCCGGGCGCCAGCTTGGCCAAGTCGGTGAATTAATTCTGTTCCAGCGATACGGAGTTGCAGCGCAATGTGATCCCGCTGGCTAACGAATACGCTACATCAGCCTGCTGATCATGAATCGGCAGGCTCTATTGTTGAATATGCTACAAATTTCTACTGTGTTACCGCGCTAGCGACGCAGCGAATCGTCGCCAATCATCATTGAGCTGAGGGGAATTGCCATGAATAAATCTGAGATGGTAGATGCCATATCGGCGAAGACCGGTCTAACAAAGAAAGATGCAAATCTGGCTTTGGATGCCTTTGTCGAATCGGTAATGGACTGTGTCGCAAGCGGCGAAGAGGTAGGGTTTACGGGTTTCGGTAAGTGGCAAGTGGACCATCGCGCCCCGAGACAAGGAAGAAATCCTGCAACAGGCGCAAGAATCCAAATCTCGGGACGCAATGTGGTGAAGTTCAAAGCCGGCGCAACATTGAAGGCGGCAGCCAACCAAGAAAAGCCGAAGCGCAAAGCGAAACCAGCGGGAAAGGCAAAGAACGAAGCCAAACCGAAGCGCAAACGCAAACCTGCGCGTCTGCGCGATCTACTCGGCTGACAGCCTTTCAAACGAGCAACTGACTCAGCAAGGTTTCAATTGCAATCTCAAGGCAGCGCGCCGACCTGCCAGATCTTGAACCACAGTTGGCGCGGACAAACAGCATTCTTGCTTTATGCAATAGACTGGGTCTGCCCTTCTGTGGCAAAAACCTCTCCTCACACCGCTTTTGGCACAGTCTTCAGCGCGTCGTCAATGAGATCATCGGCGCTGATGCCATCGGCCTGGGCATCGAAGTTGAGCAGGATGCGGTGGCGCAGAGCGGCATGGGCGATGGCCGCGATATCGTCAAAGGCGACATTGCTGCGCCCATCCAAAAGCGCGTTGATCTTTGCGCCGATGATGAGCGCCTGCGCCCCGCGTGGACTCGCCCCATAGCGGGCATAGCGCTTGATGAGCGAGTTGTCTGCGGCTTGCTCGGGATGCGTTGCCACCACCAGGCGAGCCACATAGGCGCTGACATGGCTGGCGATCGGCGTGCTCAATGCCAGCTTGCCCATGCCCAGCACCTGCGCTCCATCGGCGACCTGGCCGGCTTGCGGCGGCTGCACACCGGTCGTGCGCTCCAGGATGTTGACGAGATCCTGCACATCGGGGAATGGCACATTCACCTTGAACAGAAAGCGATCCAACTGCGCTTCGGGCAGGGGATAAGTGCCTTCCATCTCCAGCGGATTTTGGGTGGCCAGCACAAAGAAGGGCGCGTCCAGCTCATAGCGGCGGCCAGCGACGGTGACTGTCTTTTCTTGCATGGCCTCCAGCATGGCAGATTGTGTCTTGGGCGTGGCGCGGTTGATTTCGTCAGCCAACACCAGATTGGCGAAGATCGGGCCAGACTGAAAACGAAACTGGCGGCGGCCATCTTCGGTCTCTTCCAAGATGTCTGTGCCGACAATATCGGCGGGCATCAGGTCGGGCGTGAACTGGATGCGCGCAAAGTGCAGATCGAGCACTGCGCCCAGGGTGCGGATGAGCATGGTCTTGCCCAAGCCCGGCACGCCTTCCAGCAGGGCATGTCCGCCAGCCAGCACACAAATCAATGTGCTGCGCAAGACAGCGCGCTGCCCGACAATGACCTTGCCGACTTCCGCCTCAATGCTGCGCGCCAGCTCGCCAAACTGCTCCAGTCCGATTTCTGTCGCATCGCTCATGGCGCTCGCCTTGTTGTTCGTCTGAGAATGTCGCCGATTATAGACTTGCTTGCGGCATTGCTGTAGGGGTGAAAAAAACCTCTCCGCCAACACTGTGTATTCGCTGTCCCGGATTTTTCATAACTTCTTGACAACCCTTGTGCTGCGCTATACTGCGAGTCATGACACGAGCCGATGCCAGCCAGCACGCCGACTGGTCGCAGCGACAGGCGCAGTTGCATCGTGACAACATGGCGGTGTTGATGCCGTCTGCGCCGGGCAAGGACCAAAAATCACGCTTGGGTTTCTTCATCGACTGGCTGACGCGCGCCGGGCTTCACTGGTATCAACCCGATCTGCGTGCTTATCGCGATTATTTGCTGCACAAGCGCACACGCGCCAACAAACGGAATCAGATTAAGGCAGCCACGCTATCGCCACAGACCGCCTTGGCGCATCTGGCCACCATCCGCGGTCGTTATAATGAGCTGACACGCAGCAACGAAATCCGCGATCGCCTGTACGAGCTCGCCAATCCAGACGCCAGCGAAGCCGAGCAACGCGCGTTGGTGGATGAATTCTTCGTGCGCCTGGCCAACGATCTGCATCCGTCAACCGCGCCAATCGCCGTGCTCGAGCTGCAAGACCGCGCCGACAGCGAGCACCTACGGTTGAAACCCTACCAGGTCAGCGCTCTGCTGGGCGCGCCGGGCATCAGCAGCCTGCGTGGCCTGCGCGATACGGCGCTGATGACCTTGATGGTGTGCACTGGCATCCGCGCGGCTGAAGCGGCGGCCTTGGTCGTGGCTGATTTGCGCCAACAACTGGGCGGCGAATTGTCGCTGCGGGTGCGCGAGGGCAAGGGCGGCAAGCAGCGACTGATACCGTATGGTCCGTTGAATTGGTGCCTCATGTATGTGGATGCCTGGCAGGCTGCAGCGCAGATTAAAGCGGGAGCGGTTTTCCGCAGGATTCTCAAGGGCAACCGGGCAATCGGCGCGAAGCCAATTGGCGCATGGACTGTCAACGACATCATGAACAACTATCCAATCAGCATTGATGGGTCGTTGCGCCTGGTCAAGCCGCACGATTTGCGCCGCACCTATGCGCGCAATGCCTTCGAATTTGGCATGGATCTGGAGCGCATCCGCCAAAATCTGGGGCACGCCAGTTTGCAGACCACCCAGACCTACATCGGCGCACTGGATGGACGCGACCGGCATCCGCCTAACATGTTCCGTCCGCCACATGATATGGCGCAACTGCATTCCGTATTGGGGCGATGACTCGTCCAGGCGCAGAGGCGAGGCCGCAAAGGGAGCTGGTCCTAGCCAGCAGGCGCGTCGGCCGCCGGCACCTCAAGCGCGATAGCTTGATTGATCAAGTCGCGGAACGATGCTTCTGGCAAGGCGCCGGGCTGCATGAAGATCAATTGTCCCGCCTTGAACATGGCGATAGTCGGGATGCTGCGGATTTGGAAGGCTTGGCTGAGCCCCGGGTTGGCATCGGTATCCACCTTGACAACGCGGATCTGCCCGGCGAATTCCGCCGCCAGCTTCTCCAGGATGGGCGCGACTTGCCGACAGGGACCGCACCACTCCGCCCAGAAGTCCACCAGCACGGGCATGTCATGCGAGGCGGCGATGGCGTCTTTCTCGAAAGTAGCATCGCTCACATCCATGGGCTTGCTGAGCAGCTTGCGTTTGGGTTTGGCTGGCTTGACGGGCTTTGCGGGCGGTTCATCGGCTTCGCGCGCATCGTGCAGCTGCTGAATGAAATCGGGCAGGTCGCTGGACCAGGGGCGCGAACGTCGCAGCAGCGCCTGGCCACGATAGGAGCCGATCAGCAACGCCTTGTCTTGATAGTCGAAGCGCTCGCACAACTGTGGATTGCTGGCGGGGTCGACCTGGGCGAAGAAGATGCCATCTTCTTCATCGGCAGCTTTGACAAAGGCGGTTTTGAAATCGCTGCGCAATTTGTCGCCGCCGTTCGATAGCAAGATGAGTGCGGGCACGCGGCGCGTTCGGCGGGCGAATGTGGCGTCTGTCAGGGTTTGCAGTGGCATATTGAGTTTTCACTTGGCTATGGTATTGGTAAGCTGCCGGATAGCTGTAGGCTCGGTGGGCCGCACTTTCTCTCGATCGGCCGCAATCTCGGCGTCGATCCGCGCCAATACTTCTTCACTGAAATCGGCGATGACACTGGGTTTGCCGTTGTCATCATAGGTGGTGATACGGTAAGTGCCAGGTTTGGCTTTTCCCGCGGCGATGTCTGCTGCTTGCTTAAAGCTTATCGCTAGCCTTTCACTGAATTCGCTCACAATGTTCACCCCCGGTAGTTCTCCAGGATATCCAACACGGCGTTCCTAATATAGCGCTTCCGAACCGGAGATATGTCCTCTCTTTCACGCTTGCTATAAACGTCTAACAGAAATACTGGAATGTCGACACCGGTATAGAACGTAATCACTCTGAATCCCCCGCTTTTCCCGCGTCCTCTAAGCGGAAATCTAATTTTTCGGGCTCCACCAGTTCCCGGCACAACTTTGCCAGCACTGGGATTCAGTCCAACGAAAGTCTTTATAAAATCTATCTCCTCATCTGTCATGCGGAGATGTTTCGACTGACGAAGAAATGCATGAGTTTCAACGATTGTATGCATCACAATCTTCCACATTGTACTCGGTGGCAAATCTAATTGCAACGATTGCTTCGCTAGCCCGCCAGGTGCTCAATATAGTCCAGACTCTGGTGCCGGAAGTAGCTGTCATACAGAGTCGCATAATGCCCGCCTTCCGCCATGAGCGTGTCGTGTGTGCCCGATTCGATGATTTCGCCATGGTCGAGCACGATGATGCGGTCGGCATGCTGGATGGTCGACAGGCGATGGGCGATGACGATGGATGTTCGGTCGCCCAGCAGGGTATCCAGGCCTTCCTGGATCAATGTCTCGGTCAAGGGATCGACGCTGGCGGTGGCTTCGTCCAGGATGAAGATCGCCGGGTCTTGCAGCAGCACACGCGCGATCGCCACCAATTGCCTCTGCCCCATGGACAGGTTGCCGCCCCGCTCGCCCACTTCGGTCGACAAACCATCTTGCAGGCTGACCAGCCAGTCGCCACGGCCCACCATGTTGGCGGCGCGCACCACTTGCTCATCGGTGGCATCGGGCTTGCCATAGCGGATATTGTCCATGACGCTGCCATCGAAGAGGAATGGCGTCTGGGTGACCATGCCCAGCTGCGCGCGGTAACTAGGCAGGTTGAAGTAGCGGATATCGCGCCTGTCGATGAACAGGTCGCCCCGTTGATATTCATAGAAGCGGTTGATCAGCTTGGCGATGCTGGATTTGCCGCTGCCCGTATGCCCAACCAGCGCCAGTGTCTCGCCAGGCTGGATGCGCAGGTTGAAGTCGCGCAGGACAGGCTCGCCCTCGTTGTATTGGAAGTCCATCGAAGCAAATTCGATTTCGCCCTGCAGAGCCTGCACCTGTTCATCAGCCTTCTGCTTGACCAGCGCCTCGGCATCCAGCAAGGCAAAGACACGTTCGCCAGCGGCAAGCCCAAGCTGAAATTGGCTCCAAAATGACGAAATGCTCGTCAGCGGGAACCAAATCATGCCCATACCTTGAATGAACAAGAACCACTCGCCAGCCGTCAGAATACCCTGCTGCGCCATGTTGATGCCAAACCAGACCACCGCCGCCACACCCAGGCCGGCAATGGTGACCAAGATCGGGAATATGCTGCCGAAGACGAAGCCGTTGATCTTCTCAACTTCGTATGATTCATGATTCACCGTCTTGAACTCGTCATAAATCATCTGCTCGCGGCGGAAGGCTTTGGCGACGGCGATGCCACTGATCGATTCCTGGATGTGCGCATTGACGATCGCCAGTTGCCGGCGCGAGTTGGTCACAGTGCGGCGCGCGATTGTGCGGAACTTCAGCGCGGTGTAGATGATGAAAGGCATGATGGCTGTCAACACGATCGTCATGTTCACATTGACTGTGAACAGGTAGATCATCAGCAGCACAACCAGTAGCAGGCGGCTCATCAGGTTGATGCTCAGGCGCACCGTCTCAGAAAATGCCTGCGTGTCGGAAAGCACGCGGCTGACCACCTTGCCGGTGGCGTATTGATCATAGAAAGACATATCGCGCTCGGTTACGGCGTTGAAGGCGTCTTCTCGCAGGTCGAATGTCACATCGCCGACCGCCTCTGCTGAAAGCCACTGGCGGATCATGTTGGCCACCCAGCCGGCGCTCGCTGCCACACCCAGAATGATTGATGCCCCGATTGGGTCAAAGGTCTCGGGCGTGAACTGCATCTGGTCCAGCGCTTGCGAGACGACCACCGGCAGGATTAGGTCCATCACCGAGCTTAGGAAGACGACAGCGGCAACCACCAGCATCTTCCAGGCTTGTGGACGGAAATAGCCAACAATCCGTTTGACCAGCGCCCAGTCGGTGTATTGGCGGTCGTAGTCTTCGGCGTCCAGCCCATCCATGATGAAGCCCATGGGCAGCCTCCTTCTTCGTCCGTTTTCATTTTTCGGGCGATCTGGTTTATCGCCCCACGTCTAATCACACTTGGCTATTGTCTCCCCTCCCTCGACCCGCCGGGGGACCGAAGGGGGCCTCGGGCGAGTCAGCGCCTCGCCCCGAATAGAAACGCCAGTTGGAAGTTAGGCCATCGTCAGCTGTGGCGCGTCGTACCGGGCGAAAATACGCCGATAATGGGGCGAGCTGCCCAGCAATTCTTCGTGCGTGCCATTGGCGATAACCCGTCCGTTTTCCAGCACGATGATGCGGTCTGCCCAGCGGATCTGCGAGAGGCGATGCGTGATCAGGATGGTGGTTCGTCCCTCTTGGGCGCGGCGCATGGCTTTTTGGATTTCGTCTTCTGTGGCGCTGTCGATTGCGCTGGTGGAATCGTCCAAGATCAAGATGCGCGGCTGACGCAAAAATGCGCGCGCCAATGCCAGACGTTGTCGCTGCCCGCCAGAGAGCATCACGCCGCGCTCGCCGATCTCGCTGTCATAGCCCCCGTTAAACGACATGATGAAATCGTGGGCCTGGGCTTCTCGTGCGGCGGCCTCGATTTGTTCTCGGCTGGTATCTTGCACGCCGAAAGCGATATTTTCTGCCACAGAGCGCGAAAACAGGAAGATATCTTGCTCGATCTTGCCCATCTGCGAGCGCAGGCGGTCGAGGTTCCAGTCGCGCACATCCACGCCATCTATCAAAACGCGCCCGGCATCGACATCGTAGGTGCGCCCGACCAGTTGCGTCAAAGTCGTTTTGCCGCTGCCCGTCTGCCCGACGATTGCGACCGTCTGCCCCGGCTCGACCCGGAACGACACATTCTCCAACACCGTCCGGCCGTGGAACTTGAATGTGATGTTGTCAAACTCGATCGTGCCGTCGACCGCAGCGCGGTGCCCCGCCAGATTCTCATCAATGTCCGACCGTTGCTCTATCAACTCGAGGATGCGGCGAGCGCCGGCGATGCCCAGCTGGATCATGCTGATCGAAAACAGCGAGATGAAAACCGGGAATGAAAGCACTTGCATCAATCCGGCGACAGCGATGACTTCGCCAATGCTGAGGATGCCGCGCCCGTACAAATTCAGGCAATGCAGGAAGAAGAAACCGAAGGCGATGCCGAACATCAACAAGGGCAGATAAGCCGCTTCGATCTTGCCCTGCTGCACGAAGAAGTCGCGATATTTCCAGGCGTTGCGTTTGAACTTCTTGCGCTCTTCCATCTCCTGCGCCGCCACTTTGACGATCTCGATGCCACTGATGGTCTCTTCGAGGCGCGCGCTGAGGGTGCCGTATTGCTGCCGTTGTTGCATCATCACCGGTTGCAGCCGGCGCATGTAACGGCGCACAACAACAACATACGCGATGATGAATAGGATTGGCACCACCAGCAATTCCAGATTGATCGCCGCGATATAGGTTATCGGCACCGCGTAACCCAACACCATATCGAAGATGAACATAATGCCCGGATGAATGACGAAGTTCAGTTGACGCACGTCATCGGTGGCGCGCGCCATGATATCGCCCACCCGCTGCTGGTCATGGAATGTCTGGCTCTTGCCCAGCAAACTGGTATACAGCTCATGCCGCGCATCTCGCTCGACCCGCGTCGACAAGATAACCATCGACATCGATCCCATCAGCGAAAACAGCCCGTCCGATACCGACAAGACCAATACGGCGAGGCTTACCGCGATGACTGCTTGGGCGTCGCCACCCTCGATGATGATCTCCGCGCCTCTGCCAAACATCACCCGCGCGCCTGAAAAAGTGATGTAGGTCAAAGCGAAGCCCACCAAGCCCACGAAGAAATACAGCTTGTGCTCGAAGCAGTGCGAGATGATCCAGCGCACAGCCGATTTTCGGTTGTATTCCCGCAAGCCTGCAATCGCAAATTCGCTCTTCTGCGCCAAGATGATCTCCTGTGGCATCAATGGGGGCAGAGGAGTATACACGAGAATCTCGGCTTGGGTAAGGGTGCAGCGATGCGACTGCTTGTTTGTCCCCGGCAAGTCTGGCAAAATCCGCAGCTTGCGCCGCAACCTTACTGTGAGGCAATCATGCAAACTATCCGAGCTGCCGTGCGCGATGCCGCCAGACTCTGCCAACTGGTGCAAGACCGCTACCTGAGCGCCAGCACAAAGACGGCGGGCGATCATTCCGAGCCAGTGACAATCGCCGATTACGGCTCGCAAGCCATCATCTGCC
>JAJDZQ010000072.1 GCA_022824565.1 Anaerolineae bacterium
CCAGGTCGAGGTCGCCAGCATCGACTCGGCGAGCCAGTTCGATAATCAAGGCGCAGCGCCGGTCGGTGATCTTCAGCGGCTTCAGCTGGCTGGGCGTGGCCGCGGCCAGTTGTGCCGGGCTCGGGAAGTCATAAATGGTTAGGCCTTTTGCAACTAGCGCGCCCGAAGCAAATTGCCGCATCAAGGTGCGTTGCGCTCGCAAAGCCGATTTCCAGCTGATGTGCTGTTCGATCACCAGCGTAACCAGCGCCTCAAAAACACTTTCCGCGCAGAAGAGCGGCATGCCCAGCAGCCGCTCGATCGCCTGCCAAAGCCTGTCGTCTTTGGCCGCATGCGCATAAAATGCCGAAAGGTCGTGACCCAGCCCGAACACCTGCGCAGATTTTCGCTCGATAGCAGCCAGCTCGCATTCGACAAGCCCATCGCCGCGAACAACAAGCCTGTCGCCTTCTTGCTGATAAGCCAGCGGGCGCCCACAGGTGAAGCGCCACAGCACGCCATCCTGCACCAGCATGCGCGCTGGATAGGCGATGCGCCTGACGATCTCGAGCAGCAAGTCGAAGTTGTAGGCGTATCCAGGCAAAGGCAGGCGAATTTCGCTCATTCTGCGCTGGCAGGGTCGAGTGGCGGTGGCGCTGCCTGTTGACTTGCATAGCGACGCCGGGCCAGGTCTCGCAGGTCGGCCACACGATCCGATTCGTCCAGGATCTCGATGCCCAGCAAGGTCTCGACGGCATCTTCCAACGTTATCAAGCCGGCTGTGCCGCCATATTCGTCGATGACCAGGAAGATATGGTCTTGCTTGGCGATGAATTCGTCCAGCACTTGCGCGACAGAGTTTGTCTCTGGCACGACTTGCAGTTGGCGCGCAATCTCGCGCAGGGGCACATCGTGTTCGTCGGCGGCGGCGCGCTTGTAAATCTCGTGTCGCAGCACATAACCGCGGATGTCGTCGGCCGATTCGCCATAAACCGGAATGCGCGAAAATGGCAAGACCGGGTGCGCCCGCATGATATCCCCAATGGTTGCGTCGGTCCGGAAAGTCAGCATGACGGTGCGCGGTGTCATGATCGTCTCCACCTGAACTTCCGCCAGTTGCAGCAAGTTGGCGACGATGCGGTTTTCTCGCTCGTGGATGCCGCCTTCTTCGGCGCTGATGCGCGCCATGACTTGCAGCTCGGAGCGAGTGACTGTCGGCGCGTCTTCGTCGGGGCGCATCGCGCGCGTGACAAATTCAAAAGCGAAGACCGCTGGTTTGAACAGAATCAGCAGCGCGCGCAGCGACCAGGCGGTGAATGGCGTCAGCGGCTTGGCATAAACCGCGCCCAAGGTCTTGGGGATAATCTCAGAGAAAACCAGAATCAGCAGAGTCAGCACGGCGGAGATGATGCCGAAGAACTCGCTGCCGAAGATGGCAGTGGCTTCTGCGCCGGCACCGGCCGCGCCGACCGTGTGCGCGATCGTGTTCAATGTCAATATGGCCGAGATCGGGTGTTCAACATTCTGGCGCAGGCCCTGCATGATTTCGCCCGCCTTGCTGCCCTGCTCCACCAGCAGCTCAATGTGCGAAACCGGTGTTGACAACATGGCTGCTTCCCAGATGGAGCACAGGAACGAGACGCCCAGCGCGATGACGACATAAAATATCAGCGCGCTCCATTCACCTGCGCCACCGCTGCCGCTGCCCGCCGCCAATATGGGGATGCTGCTATGTAGCAAGCTGTCCATGCAATTTCGGATTCTGCTTGTAGCGACTATATCAGCAGAGACACTTCGGCACAAGCGCTCATGCCAACAGCAAGATGCCGGCAAATGTCAGCACGATGCCCGCTGCCTGCGCGCGCCCCCAGGATGCGCCGAACATCGCCAAGCCCACCAGGTACAAAATGATAATGCGCGAGTTGTCGATGGCGATGGCATAGGCGAGATTGGGCGCTTTGGCATAGGCGACGAAGAGCGCGGCATTGCCCAGAGTCGCGCAGACAATCACGGCAACAACCAGATGGCTATGCCGCAGCGACAGGCGCAAACTCGACCTCTCGGCGATAGCGCCACCCAAAAATCCCAAGCCAGCCACCAGCAGCACGATAATCAGCGACACTTCGCCACTGACACCATCATCGTTGGCGAAGCGAACAAATATCGAGACCAGCGCGAATGACAATCCGCCCAGCAGCGCCCAGCTCACCCAGGCGATTGAGAAGTCTTTGCCGCGCATCTGCCAGGCACCCGAAACCGTCAACACGCCCGCAACGATCAAGACGATGCCGCCCAGACGCAGAACCTCGAATGGCGCGCCCAGCAGCAGCAACGAATACACAAAAGTGAGGATAAGCCGCCACGACATCACCGCCTCGATATAACCGATATTGCCTTGCAAGCGGATCGCGCGGTTGTAGGCGTAGTTGCCCAGCATGCTGGTCACACCCGAAAGTGCCAGCGGCAGGCTATTGCGCGCGACGGCGTCTATATCGGCGGGACGCAAAAACAGCAAAGCCAACACCAGCGCCGCGCCCAGCCAGGCGTAGGCCATGAAGGTGTTGATGGCGTAATGCCGCTGCAGCCGTTGGAATACCAGCGCCTGCGCCGACAAGCCCACAGCCGAGATGACCGCGGCCGAAAACCAGTCCATCGGCTGCTAGCCCTTTTCGCGATTGGCGATTTGTCTGACGCGCAAGAGCCGCCCTTCCAGCTCGCTGAGCATGATGGCTGTCGCGCCCCAGACTTTGTGGCGGTTTATGGCGTAGTAGGGGACGCGCACATCCACGCCACGAATCAGCCGCCGCTCTTCTGCCTTGAGCTCGGGACGCAGTAGATCGTCCAGCGCGAAAGTGAACAATTCCGCGACTTCCCGGGCATTTGGCGAGAAAGCCGGCCTGCCAGCATAGCGCGCCACCACCGGGGTTACAGTATAATGCGAGGCGGGAATGTAGAGATTCGCGAGCAAGCCCAGGGGCTGGACGCGCGCCGCACAGATGCCGATTTCTTCGACAGTCTCGCGCCGGGCAGTAACCAGCGCATCCTTGTCGCCGGGCTCTGCGCCTCCGCCAGGGAAGCTGACTTGTCCGCTGTGGCCCCGCAAATCTGCATTGCGCAGGGTCAACACCAAATGCAAGCGGGCGGCTGCATCTGCAAAGATGAGTAGCATGACTGCCGCCTGCTTGGGGGGTCCAGCGCGCTTTTCCCAGCCGCGTGGCACCGGCGCCATCTGTTGCTGCGCAGCCCGCGCATCAAAGCCGCTCAGCTGGAGCGCCCGCCGCAGTTCATGGAAATTTAGGCTGTCCGACACAGGGTTTACTTGTGGTTAGCGCGCTACAGTTGCGCAAAGTCCCGCGATTTTGCCAGTGGGCAGGCGCAAGAGGCAGCGCTTGCGACATGTGAAAGCGCGGCAAACGGTCTGAAAATGCTGCGGGCGAATAGCTAAGCCTCGCCATACCAGGCGCGGCGTTTGCGCAATGACACGCCCGCTTCTGCCCCGCTGCGCCGTGCTGTGCGCACACGCCCACGCGAGTCGATGTGGACTTGGCCCGCCTTTTGCAGCCGTTCAAATTCCTCTGGCGTTATAGCTGGCGCTGGCTCGCCACCCAGGCGCTCCAGGCGGTCGTCCTCACCACTTTCAAAATCGTCGTCATTTCGGTTGATGTTTTCGTCGCTCATTCATTCCCTCTACAGCAGCGCAACGCTGTTACTGGCATCATCCGCAATGGGTTCGCGGCAAGCATAACACAAGTATAGCCAATCTTGGTGGACTTTGCCACAGGTCAATCGCTTCAAAATGAAAGCCCTCGCCCACAAGGCTTACCTACCGAATACACCGAGAAGCATGCGCAGGCTTGGCGCTGCGTCTAGGCCAGCAGAGGCGCTGCTTTACGCGCATAGTCCAGCAGCATGGACTCGATCTCTTGACTCGGCTCTGCCAATTTGCGCATGTCGTCATAAGCCGCGTACAAGCCAGTATATCCATCAGCAATGGCGCTAGCGGGCGGAGCGGCTGGCAGCTGCAAGTAACCAGTTGGCTGCGACCAGGCATAAGCGTAGAGGTAGGGGCGGGGCAAACCCGGGCTGCTGGGCGCGAACCCACAGGCGATCTGGGCATCTCGGCGCTCGTCCGATCCACCACCCGGAAACCACACAAAGCCCAGGTCGAAGTGATGCGCCCACAGGACAACTGGCGTTGCGCTGCCGCCCAATTTTCCGCGTACATTCGCCAGGCTGGCTGCCAGGCTGTTCAGGGCGCGGATATAGTCATTGGCTTGCTGTGGATTGATGATCAACGTCAGTTCGGCAGCAAGCTTTTCCGCTGAGGGCGTGATTGTGATGCCGCGGCGCTGGAACCTTCTATGCAGCGCGCGCAGCAAGGTGTGCGGCGTATGCCCCCGCAAGCCCAGCGTGAAGACTTTCTGCCACTCGCGCACACACAGCAGCTGCAAAGCCGAACATTCAAAAGACAGCGCAGCGCCAAACGGCAGCTCACCCGTGCTGAAGCCGGAACTGGTCACGTGCAGGCTGAACTGCCTGTCGTTGGGCAATTTAGCGCCGGCGGCAACGCGGATCGCGCTGAGCACGAGCGCCACCTGGTGCAAGGCAGCGCGCGTATCGTCCCAGTTGTGCAGCGCTGGCCAGGGCATCGTGAGCATAAGCAAAGCCTTTCATCTTGCCCAATTCTAAATTCCCGTTGACAGAAAAGCAAACAGCCCGGCAGAAACTGGCGCGCATTGCTGCCAGGCTATACCCGCATCATCCTACAGAATGGACAAAGGAATCGGCAAACGAAAGACATATCAGCGAATATTTCCTACAGCTTGTACGATAATTACCCTGCGAATTGAAGGCAGCTGTGCGAAGCTTCGCCGCAGGGGCTGTGATACAAATTGCGCTGCTGGACCCGACAGGAGACCCCGTTCATGAAACGCCATCTATCGAAGACCGTGCAAAATCTGCGACCATCTGGGATTCGCCGCTATTTTGACATTGCCGCCAACCTGGACGATGTCATCACGCTGGGCATCGGCGAGCCC
This sequence comes from Anaerolineae bacterium, assembly GCA_022824565.1. Lineage (GTDB taxonomy): Bacteria > Chloroflexota > Anaerolineae > Aggregatilineales > Phototrophicaceae > UBA6055. The sequence continues at coordinate 5,019 of JAJDZQ010000072.1, forward strand.
AACTTTGTCACCCCGGCGCACATCTTGGAAGCGGGCGTGCAAAGTCTGCGCGCGGGCGAAACCGGCTACACATCCAATGCCGGCACAGCAGAGTTGCGCGCGGCTATCGCGGCTCAGATTGAGCGGCGTTATGGCTTGGCCTATGCGCCCGATACCGAAGTGCTGGTCACCGTCGGCGTCAGCGAAGCGCTCTTCCTGGCTTTGAAAGTGCTGCTCGATGTCGGCGACGAAGTCCTGGTCGCCGAACCTTGCTTCGTTGCCAATCCTGCCCTGGTCGAGATGACGGGCGGCGTGCCGGTGCCGGTGCCGACCTCGGCTGACGATGACTTCCAGGTCACGGGCGCAGCGCTCGAGGCACGCATCACGCCACGCAGCAAAGCGATCTTACTCAGCTACCCCAGCAATCCCACCGGCGCTGTTTTGACTCGCGAGCACATGCTGCAAGTCGCCGAGGTCGCGCGTAAACATGACCTGGTGGTTATTTCGGACGAGATTTACGAGCGCCTGGTTTATGGCAGCCAGCACACCAACTTCGCGACGCTGCCCGGCATGCGCGAACGCAGCATCGTGCTCAGCGGCATGAGCAAGTCCTATGCCATGACCGGCTGGCGAATTGGCTATGTGACGGCTGCGCGCCCCTTTACCCAGGCGATGTACAAGCTGCACCAATACCTGATCATGTCTGCGCCGACCATGGGGCAAGCGGCGGCGCTGCAAGCAATCTGCCATGGCGAAAAAGACATAGAACAAATGCGGCGGCGCTATGACCAGCGGCGGCGTCTGCTGGTCGATGGCTTCAATTCCATGGGCCTGCGCTGCTTTGAACCGCGAGGCGCATTTTATGCCTTCCCGAGCATCGCCAGCACGGGCTTGGATGATGAAACTTTCTGCGAAGCCTTGTTGAAAGAAGAGCGGCTGGCGCTCATCCCGGGCAGCGCATTTGGCAAAAGCGGCGCTGGCTATGTGCGCGCCAGTTATGCGACCAGCGAGGCGCATATCCTCGAGGCGCTGGCGCGGCTGGAGCGATTCTTGTCGGCGCGCGGCCTCACGAAACAGCACAATGCCCCGGCGCTGGTGGCGTAACCCCCCTCGGTCCCCCCCCGACGAGTCAGGGGGAGGCACACCCCCCTCAATCCCCCCGACGAGTCAAGGGGAGGCACACCCCCCTCAATCCCCCCGACGAGTCAGGGGGAGGCTGACCCCCACCCCAAACCCCTCCCCCAAAATGAGGGAGGGGCTTTTCACACCCCATCAATCCACCTGTCGGGTCGGGAGGAGGCAAATACCTTGACTCCCCTCCCTGACTCGTCGGGGAGGGGCTGGGGGAGGGGTTACATGGGCGAGTCACCGCCTCGCCCCCACGCTGTCTCTTTGGGGAGGGGCTGGGGGAGGGGTTGCCACCACTCTCGCAACAGCGCGCCTTTGCATTCTCAGCCAAATCCGCTATGGTAGGCGGGGTGTTTTTTTCGCGACAGGATGCGAGAAATGGGCGAATGGATGACCGTCATCGGCTTGGAAGTCCATGCCGAGATGGAAACCGCCAGCAAGATGTTCAGTCGCTGCCCGGTTGTCGACAGCGTAGAAGCCGCGCCCAACAGCGCTGTCGACGCGCTTTCGCTGGGCATGCCGGGCACCCTGCCGGTTATCAACAGGCAAGCCATGGAATATGGCATCATGGTCGGCTTGGCGCTGAATTGCGAAATCCCGCCTATCAACCAGTTTGCGCGCAAGAATTATTTTTATCCCGACCTGCCCAAGGGGTATCAGATCAGCCAGTACGACCGTCCGCTGGCCAGCCATGGGCACATCATGATTGAGGTTGATGGCGCGCCCAAACGGATTCGTGTCCGCCGCGCCCACATGGAAGAAGATACCGGCAAGCTCACGCACAGCCTGGGTGGCAGCTTGGTCGATTACAACCGCGCTGGCGTGCCTTTGCTGGAGATTGTCTCTGAGCCCGACCTGTACAGCGCCGCAGAAGCCGAAGCCTATGCGCGCAAACTGCGCTCGATCCTGCGTTATCTGGGCGTCAACAGCGGCGACATGTCCAAAGGCGTGCTGCGCTTCGAAGCCAATGTCAGCGTCAAGCACAAAGACGATGCCGACCTGCGCGAACGCACCGAGATCAAAAATCTCAACAGCATCCGCAATATGGTCAAAGCCATAGATTATGAAGTGGCGCGCCAGATTCGTCTGTATCGGCGGGGCGAGACCGTCAAGCCGGCCACGCTGGGCTGGGACGAAGCGGCGCAAGCCATCCAGGTGCAGCGCTACAAAGAACGTGCCGACGAATACCGCTACTTCCCCGAGCCCGATTTGCCCGTGGTCGAGGTCAGCCGCGCCTGGGTGGAGCAGATCAAGAGCAAGCTGCCCGCCTTGCCCGATGAATTGCAGCGGCAATTTGTCGACGAGCTCGGGCTGAGCGCATACGATGCCGGTGTATTGACAGCCGAAAAAGCCGTGGCGCAGTACTTTCTGGCGCTGGTCGGAGCGGGCATCGAAGCAAAAGTGGCGGCGAATTGGCTGACGACAGACGTCTTCCGCCTGCTGAATGCTGCCGAAATCGAACGAGACGCCATCGGATCGATTCCGCTGTCTGCGCAGCGATTTGCCGGCTTGCTGGCTTTGGTGCAAGCGGGCACCATCAACCAGAGCAGCGCGCGCAAGCAAGTCTTGCCAGAAATGTGGACGAGCGGCAAAGACGCCCGCCAAATCGTCGCTGAACGCGGTTTGGCGCAAGTCAGCGATGCGGCGGTCATCGGCGATATCGTGCAGAAAGTGCTGGCAGACAACGAAGCGTTGGTAACGCGATACCTGGCTGGCAATGACAAGGTTATCAACGCATTGTTTGGTAGAATAATGGGCGCGCTGCGCGGCAAGGGCGATCCGGCTGTTGTGCGTCGCGTTTTGACCGAGAAATTGGCAGAAACAACAAGATGAAGCGAATTTGGCGGAGACAGTCGCAATGACCTGGCATCAGACAATTATTGTGGGCAACCTGGGTGGCGATCCAGAACTTCGATATTTGCAAAGCGGACAAGCGGTCTGCAATTTCAGCGTCGCTGTCAGCGAGCGGTGGCGAGATCGCAATTCGGGCGAGCAGCGGGAAAGAACGACCTGGTATCGCGTGGCTGCCTGGGGACCGCTGGCTGAAACTTGCAACACCTATTTGTCCAAGGGCCGGCAAGTCATGGTGACCGGCAATGTGAGCGCGCGCGGCTATTTGAATAACAATGGCGAGGCTTCGGCGTCGCTGGATTTAACGGCGCGGGATGTTCGTTTTCTGGGCAATCGCGGTGGCGATCAAGACCAATATGGCGGCGGACAGCAGCGCGGTGGCCAGCAAGGCGGTCAGCAGCAGGGTGGTGGCTATCAAGGTGGCCAGGGTGGTGGCTATCAGCGGGGTGGTTATCAGCGGGGACAAGGCAATCAAGCGCCCAGCGGCGGTTATCAGCAAGACGATCGCGCCTCAAATTATCCAGAATCGCGCCCCCAGACCTCTGACGATATTCCGTTTTAGCGCGTGACCGCCTGGCAAGTTGATCTTTCTGGCCGAGTGGCCTTGGTAGCCGGTGCCGGCGCGGGCAATGGTCGGGGCATCGCGCGGGCGCTGGCGGATTGTGGCGCGTCGGTGGCGGCAGTTGACCTGAATATCGAGCGCGCCGATGCCACCAGCCAGCGAATCCTGGCATGCGGCGGGACAGCTATCGCACTGCGCGCCGATATTTCCAACCGCTTCCAAGTCGCCAACATGATCGAACAAACGCGCGATGCGTTCGGGGAATTGCATGTGCTGGTCAATGCGGTCAGCATCCGGCGCGCCCAGCCCTTGCTGCAGGTGGACGAATGGGATTGGCGGCGGCAGTTGGAGGTGAATCTGGGCGGCGTCTTCTTTTGCCTGCAATTGGCTGCGCGTGTGCTGGCGGACGAGGGCGGCGGCACCATCATCAATGTGCTGCCCGCAGAGACGCTTGCGACCCTGCCCGCGGGGGCCGGCGCTGTGGCTGGGGCGACCGGCGTCATCGGCTTAACCCGGCAGGCGGCGCGCGAGCTGGCGAAGCACCATATCCGCGTCAATGCCATCGTGGCCGGCGACCGTGGCGAGCCTGTCGCCAACCTGGCGCTGTTCCTGACATCGAACGCCTCAGATGGCATCAGCGGGCAAGTCTTTCACAGCGACAGCCCGGATGCGCGTTGGCGTTAGCGCTTGCCATGGCGCTGTTAGCCAGCAGTCGCCGCGCCCAGCAGCCGCTTGTACGCATCGGCCAATGTCTGCCAAGGCGCGAGATCCCAATAGCGGCGCGCGGAACCCGACGGCGATGGCAGGACGAAGCATACCGTCTGCCCAATCTGCCCGGTTTGCCAACCATAGGCCGCCGGCTTGCCAAGGGGCTGGCTCGTAAAAATGCGCCAGGCGGTCTTGCTGGTGAAGGCCGCGATCTTGGGCTGATAACAAAGAAACTTGTCGCGCAGCGCCACGACATCACCTTGCGTGAAGGCGATTTCGCTGTCGTTTCCCGCGCTATTTTTGCACAGATCGGTCAACCCAATGCCCAGCCCCAGCAGGTTGCGGAAGTCTGCGGGCGCGAGCTGGCTTGGCGTGAAACCGGCTTGATGCAGGGCGCGCCAGAAGCTATTGCCAGGATTGGCATAATAGGCTGTCGCACGCGCGGATGCAGCGCTGGCTGCCGTGCCACAGAAGACCAGCAGCAGCTCCCGCGCCAGCACATCTGGCAAGACCACAGCCTGGCTAGGAGCGGCTTTATCTTTGCGAAGATTGCGCCACTTCAAAGTCGGGCACGAGGCGGAAGCTGTCCAACACCGCCAGCCAAGGATACTCGTCGGGGGGCGCTGCTAGCAGGTCATCGTCCAGATCGGCAGCGCGCAGGTTGGCGACATGCAGGCGATTGTCTGTGCCATTCAACGCGATGACTGCGCCGCTTTCCACGCCGCCATCGAGGCTGCGCAGGCGGTACGAGATGCGATAGCCGTCCGCGCCAGCCACTTCGACAGCTTGCAGCGATTGCGCCTCGACGCCGTAGCGCCAGTCTTGCAGCCAGGCGCGCGCCTCGGCCTCGCTGGCCAGCAGCACATCAAAAGTAGCCACCGCCAAAGTCAAGCCATCGCCCAGCACCGTCGCTGGCAGCCCGGGCAGCGCATCGGTTACTTGCCAGCTGGATGGAAAACGCAGCATGTGCTTGTCCAGCTCGTCATAATAGACATCCCATGCGAAGGGCGCGCCGACATATTGCGGGAGCCACTCGATCGTCTCGGCCACGCCTCGCAGCAGAAACTTGAGCTCTTGGGCGGCATTTTCGGCAGTGACGACGCGCACGCTGAATATATCGCTGCCTTCGAGCCACGATTCCTGGCGGGCGATCAAATGCGTGCGTCCGCGCTCCAGATTGAAATCGATGCGCACGATGCCAGCGTCTGTGATTGCCCGGCTGGTTTCGTCCCAGCGGGTGTAGCCAGTCCAGGTAGAGCGCAGCCAGGAAGCGTCCAGGTAGTCATCGAGGCCCGCGGCGTCGCTGATGCCCTCGGTATTCTTGCTTATGCGCACCTCGACCACGCTTTGCACATCGGTATTGCTCAAAGAAGCGCGCAATTCGACTTCGTTGCTGCTTCCGGGTTGGGGGCTCCAGCCGCTGGGCGCGCCAATCGTAAACAAGCCCGAGCGATGCAGATAACGGCTGTCGAAGTCGATCATGGCGGTATCGGGCGGCGGCGGCAAGGTCGGCTCGGGCAGCGGAGTCGGGTCGGGCGTCAACGAATAGGGATCGGTCATGCCAACCTGGCTGGAAAGCATCGGCAAGATCAGGCTGCCTACCATGGCAACCGTCATCACGATGCCGATGATGTAGGTAAATGTCTTGGTCGTCTGGTTCATGCAGATGGCGCTCCGCGGCTGCTAGTCAGAACTCGCGCAATCATAACGCAACTTGGCGAGGCTGTTAAGCAAGACTTTTCGCCTTTATAATCCGCGCGCGTCAAGCAATCGTGCCCGCGCAGCCATGAGGCGAACCCAACTATGCCCGAATCTGTTTTTGCCTGCCGGCCACTTGCCTTGTCCGACGCCGGGCAAGTCGCCGAAGTTGAGAGCGCAATTGCCGCGCAGATTGGTTTGGACGAGCAGCACAAAGCCGAGACCATTCTCATCGGCTGGCAAGAGCCGGGCTTCGACCTTGGGCAGTTGTCCCTGGGCATATTTGACGATGCCGGCCGGCTGGCTGCATACGCCATACTCTGGGCGAACAACGAAGTGCCGGTGCATCCCTGGCTCGAGTGGGGCGTGCACCCAGACCAGGTTGCCAGCGATCTGAGCGCGAGCCTGTTTGCCTGGCTGGACAAGCAAGCGCAGGCTGTCGTTGCGCGCTGCCCAGACGAGGCGCGTGTCAGCGTCGTCACAGGCGCGCTTGAGGGCTATGCCTGGCGGGAAGACACCTTGCAATGCGCTGGCTTTGCTCCCAAGCGGATCAGCTTCGATATGCGCATCAACATGACCGAGCGCCCACAACCCGCCCAACTGCCAGCTGGCATCGTCTTGCGCCGCTATCGGCAGGCGAGCGATTTGCGGCTGCTGGTCGCTGTCGTGCGCGATGCCTTTTCCGACCATTATGGCTATGTCGAGCAGAGCTTTGAGAAAGACCTGGCGGGGTTTCGGCATTGGCTGGACAACGACAAACACTTCGCCGAGGAGCTGGTGCTGCTGGCTTTTGACGAATCCACAGACGAGGCGGTCGGCTGCTTGCTGGGTTTGACGCAAGATCATCGCCATCCAGATTTTGGTTTCATAGATATCGTGGGCGTACGGCGCGACTATCGGCGGCGCGGGCTGGCGCAGGCTCTGCTCACACGCAGTTTTGGGCAATTTTGGGATCGCGGCAAGCCCACCGTCAACCTGGATGTCGATGGCCAGAGCCTGACCAATGCGGTGGCGCTTTATGAGCGAGTCGGCATGGTCAGGCATCGCACATATTATATGTATGAAAAATTGCTGCGAGATGGCATCGAGCTGGCGAAGACGGCCATGGAGTGAGACTTTGCCAGACCAGCCCGACGACCGCTATCAAGACATCCTGGAGAGGATTGCCACACGGCGGCCTTTTGCGCGCGCCCACCCGCAAAAAAAGCCGGCGCGCCCACCCGACCAGGCGCTCGATCTGCTCAATGCTTTTGACACCTGGTCAGACCTGGTCCTGCGCGAATACGACCGCATCCTCTGCCATGGACCAAAAACTGTGCGTGGAGCAGCCTGGTCGGGTGTCGTCATCTGGTATCACAGCAAGGGCTATCATGGCTATCAAGAGTTGCGCATCCTGGGCGTCTGGGCGCATTATGCCGGGGATGACATCGTGGTGAGCGCCGGCATCCGCGAATTGCCCTACCGCGCGCCGGTCTTTGATCCTGGCGCCTTCCGCCACCATATCACCAGCGGTTTCCAGCTGTATTATCAAGACAAGGGACAACCGCCAGGCACCGAAGACCACCTGCTCTTGCGGGCGAAATTCACTGGCAAAAGCCGGCTTACGCTGCGCGAAAAATTGCGAGCGATTGCCGACCAGTGGCGCCGGCAACAAGCGCGCGGCTAATCTTCGGTTGCTTCTTCAAAAACGATATCGGTGGTCAAGCGCGATGCGGCCAGGTCGTCCAGTGAGATGCTGTCCTGTTCAGCGCGTGCCAGCAGACTGACGCCTTTTTGCAGTCGTTCGCCACAGACCAGGCAATCCGGGTCGCGCTCGATTTCGATCCACATGCCGGTATGCGGGTCGCTTTCTGCGCCTTCGATGATATCCAGGTAGCTGTTGCTGACGATCAACGTGTTGGCGGGCATTTCGACATAAGCAGCTGTGCCGCGCAGCAATTCGTTCAGAACGAGATCGGTCTGAATGCCGGCCACTTTGGTGACATTGACCCACAGCCCTGGTTCAGATGCCAACGTGCCATCCGCGCCGATCATGCCATAATCCAGATCGCCCACGGAGTTCATGGCGATTTTGACGCCTTCGCGCGTGGCTGCTGCCCAGCAGGCATAGCAGGGTCCAGCGTAGGGTTTGATGATGATATGGTCGCCGCCTTCGCCGCGTTCATAAACGCCAGCATAAGAGGCAAGCAAGCGCTTCTCCAGGCACTTTTCGTTGATCGCGTATTTGACTTGCTCGTTGTCGACAGCCACGACCAGCAAGTCGAGCGCGTCCAGGCAATCCCAGTGGTCTTCGATAGCGCCGGCGCGCACATCGATCTGCGCATCGGGGTTGCGCTGCCAGATCAGATCTGCCACAGCCGCCGCTTTGTTTTGGCCCAGACTGCGCAAGTCGGCCACATGCCGCGTGATATTGCCGCGCTCCAGGACATCGTCGTCCACCAGCACGAAGCGCCCTACGCCGCTCATCGCCAGGCTGAGCGCGACAAAGCCGCCGCCCGAACCCAAGCCCACCACACCAACCTGTTTTTCTGCCAGGCGATCGAGGTTGTCCTCGCCGATCAAGCGCCCCACCCGTTCCCACATGTTACTCATATTGCTTTGCCTCGACTTGGCTGGCTGGCTGCGCGCATCCCGCTGATGGGCTGTCTGTGGGCGTGCCAGCGGCTATTTCATCAATGACGGGAATGCTGATGCGTTCTGGCTCGCGAAGGCCCGCTTCAATCTCGATGGCGATGACCAAGTCAAGCAAGTATTTTTCTGCAGACCAAGACCAATCCGCCGGTTCGGCGATCGGCTCGGCAACCGCCCACAGCTTCTCAAAGGACGCGACCGGGTCCATGAGGTCGAGGCCCGCGACAAAAGGCGCATGGTAGGCGCGCGGCGGGCTTTGCGGATAATCATGCTGCGTAACCAGCAGCAAAAATGACGATGCGCCCTGCCGAATGGCGATGAAGCAGAACTCCAGCGGCACCTCGCCATCGCACTCATAGAAAAGGGTGCGCAGGAGCAAGCCATCGTCTTCCAACGCATAGTGCTCGCTGGTCAATCGATCCGCCAACACCACATGCCAGCCATATTTCATCATCTGTGGCAAGGTTTCGGGCGCGACGATCTGTGGGCGCACTGGCTGAAAAACCCGAACATCGCGGTGAATGTACCACCAGTCGACACGCATATCTGTGCCGTCTGCCATAGGCTGATGAAAATAATTGACATCGACATCCGATGCGCCGACGATCGCGGTGTGTCCGGTGGTGACGATGGGCACCAGCAAAAAGTCCAAGCCCGATTCATCATCGTCCAGCCAAGCAAGCGCGGTCATCAAATCGCCATGGCTGGGTTGGATCATGGAGCCGGGCTGTTTGTGCCAGTCGCCCAGATAACGCAGCGGCACATCGAAGCGCGCCGGCAGCGACGCCGTGCCACGGTGCTGGTTTCGGTGATAATGCCAATTCTCTTGCAGCCACCAGATGACTTCGTCTTGCAGCGCATCGCCCTGCTGAAAAGTGTGCGAGCGGCGCACAGCTGTTTCGTCCGGCGAGATGGTATCCAGCACATAGATAGTCGGCTTGCCTTCGGGCGTGGCATCGTCGACGACGAAGCCGACCATGGCCTCGCCCGTTTCGTCGGCGACATATTGGCTGGCAGCCAGCAGCATGCGCTCGACCGCGCGCCGCGACAGCACCAAATTGGGCACGATGCCGCGCGAGATCATCGCCATGCCTCGCAGTCGCTTGCGGATATGGTCGTACTCGCCTCGCAGAATGCCAAGCAACTCGGGCTCATCGGCGGCTCGCATAGCTAACGTCTCCGGCGACGCGGCAAGGGTGTGCTGGCTTTGATGCGCTCTTCGATGCCGGGCCACTTGCCGGTGGAGCGCCAGGTGTAATAGGCATACAGCCATTGTATCGCCCAGCCGCCCACGGTCACCGCGGTCGACTTGCCGGGATTCCAGCCATATTGCTCGCCATCTTTGGGATTAAACAGGCAAAGCTGCCCATCTTCGTACTGGTGCTTTTCGCTGTATATCCGTGGTTTGACGCAGTAGGCTTCGGCGGGACGGTTGGGATACTCTTTGGGATAGACAATTTTTAGGTTGTGAAAAGGCGAGTCCAAGATGCTCATGTTGATCTCGACCGAGCCCTGCCAATAGAGCAGACCACCAAATGGCGGCACAACCAGCCGGAATGTCGAGCCAAACGCGGCTTTCATCGCCTCGACTTCCCACACCAGCCGCGACGAGACATTCTTCCGCGAGCCCCACCAGTTCGACATTGCCCCCACTCTCCACGACCTGCACGGGTATTGTAGCAGGCTAACTGTATTGGCTGCACGCGCGATTGTCCAGAGTCGAGGCGGTGGATATGCCCCCCACCTTTAATCCCTCGCCCATGAAGAGGCAGGGACTTCAAAACGAAATAGCGCTCCTTTTTCGCTCATTTTGGGGGCAAGGGGCTGGGGGGCAGGGTTGCCAACTCCAACTAAAACCCCACTCCCGTGGCGGCGCCTTGCAATCGGCGCAGAAATTAACCGACTGCAACTTTGGGTGGCGGCAACAGTAGGTAGCGCATTAACCCGTTGCGTAGACAGGCAGCCTGTCCACCTGCTAAAACACAGAAGTCAGCTCGGCTGGTACGGTTGCGTATCCGAAATCCCAGCCAAAACTGACTTCCATCAATCAATGCGAATTGTAACCCAGATTCGCAACTTTCACAAGGAGTATGCACCGTGTTGAAGGTTCGCAATATCGTCATATGCCTCGTTGTCGTCGCGCTGGTCTGCATCGGCGCAGCGCCCAGCCTGGCAGACAGCCACGACCCGCTCACGATTTATTCGGGTCGCAACGAAAGCCTGCTTGGCCCAATCCTGGCGCAATTCAGCGAAGATACTGGCATAGAAATCGAAGTCTTGTATGGCGGCACAAGCGCTGTCGCCAACCAGATCCTCACCGAAGGCGCAAACAGCCCCGCCGATGTCTTCATCGCGCAGGACGGCGGCGCTCTGGGCGCGCTGGCTGCCGCAAATAGGCTGCACAAGCTGCCCGCCGCAACAATCGACCGCGTTGCCGAAGCAGCCTTTGTGTCTCCCGATGGCGTCTGGGTGGGCTTGAGTGGGCGCGCCCGCGTCTTCGTTTACAGCCCAGAAGCGCTGGAAGAGCATGGGCTGGGCTTGCCGGACTCGATACTCGATCTCACCGGCCAGCAATGGAGCGGCTTGGTAGGCTGGGCGCCGACCAACGCGTCCTTCGTCGCCAATGTAACAGCCATGCGCGTGCTGATGGGCGAAGCTGAGACCGCGCAGTGGCTGGCGGACATGATCGCCAATGGCGTGAATGCCTACCCCAAGAACACGCCCATCGTGCAAGCGACTATCGACGGCGAGGTCGTTGGCGGCTTGGTGAACCACTACTACCTGTTCCGCTTTTTGGCTGAAGACCCAGACATCACGGCGACGTTGCATTTCTTCCCCGGTGGCGACCTCGGTTCGCTGATCAACGTGGCTGGCGCGGCGATTTTGAACACGACCGATCAGCCCTATGATGCCCTGGCGCTGGTCGACTATCTGATCAGCGATCCTGCGCAGGAGTACTTCGCCCAGAGCACCTATGAGTATCCGCTGGTCGATTCGGTCGAGCCGTCGGTCAACCTGCCGGCGCTTGCCGATATCGAAACGCCCGCGATTGACTTGTCCGCTCTCGCCGATCTGCAGGGGACATTGGAGATGATCGAAAACAGCGGAGCGCTGGACTGAGCCATGCAGCTTTCGGAAGTCATCCCACCGCGCTTGCGACCGCACTGGCACTACCCGCAGGTCTTGTCGCGCCGATATTTTGGCGCAGCGCAAGCCACGCAGCTGATCGGCTTGGCGGTGGTCGCGGTGGTGATGATTCCCGTCAGCTTGCTGGTGTTGCGAGCCGCGGGCGCAGGGCAAGAGGGACTTAACTACCTGCTGCGTCCGCGGACTCTGTTGATCGTCGGCAATAGCCTAAGTTTGATGGTGGCGGCGACAGGCTTGGCGACCGCGATTGCCGTGCCTTTCGCCTGGTTGACAGCGCGCTGCGATTTGCCCGGGCGGCGCATTTGGCTGGCGCTGGGCTTGGCGGCCATGGTGATTCCCTCCTACCTGGTGGCCGTCACCTACAGCGAGGCATTTGGTCCGCGCGGCATCGTACAGGGCTTGCTCGAGCCATTTGGCGTGCAACGTCTGCCGGGCATCAAGGGCTTCGTGGGCGCGACATTGACCTTGGGCGTGGTGTCGTTTCCCTACATCGCGCTGCCGCTGCGTTCAGCAATCTTGCAATGCGACCGCAGCCTGGAAGAAGCGGGCTACAGCCTGGGTTTGGGGCGTTGGCGTGTCTTCCGCCAGATCACATTGCCCCAATTGCGTCCGGCGCTTTCGGCCGGCATGCTTCTGGCTGCGCTGTACATTCTCAGCGACTTCGGCGCAGTGGCTGTGATGCAATATAACGCATTCACGCGCGCCATCTTTTTGCAGACCGAGTCTTTCCGTATGGACAAAGCCTCGCTGCTGGCGCTGGTGCTGATTGTCATGGCGCTGGCGCTGCTGGTTATGCAATCGCGCGCGGCGGGGCGTGGGCGGCACTTCCGCATCGGCAGCGGCGCATCCCGGCGGCTGGAAGTGGTGCGCCTGGGCAAGTGGCGCTATCTGGCGGTGGCATTTTGCGGCGCGGTGGTGCTCGCTGGCGTCGTCATCCCGATACTTGTTCTGTTCAGTTGGCTGGTTGGCCGGCAGATGACCAACCCCGTGCACATCCCGCTTTCGCAATTGGCGGGCAACACCATCGGCGTGAGCGCGGTAGCGGCGATTGTGGTTACGGTGGCGGCCCTGCCTCTGGCGCTGCTGGCGATGCGGCGAGCCAACCTCGCAAATCGTTGGCTTGTCAATATCGCTTATGCCGGCAATGTGTTGCCCGGTATCGTTGTCGCTCTGGCGCTGGTGTCCTTTGCATCGCAGAATCTGTTGTCGCTGTATCAGACCTTGCCATTGCTGATTCTGGGCTATGCCGTGCGCTACCTGCCGCTGAGCATCGGCGCGACCGAAAGCGCCTTTGCCCAGATCAATCCGCGTTTTGAAGAAGCCGGGCGCAGCATGGGTTTGGGGCGGCTGGCCGTCCTGGCGCGCATCACCGTGCCCCTGGCGCGGGGCGGCATCTTGGCGGGCCTGGCGCTGGTCTTCCTCAATGTGATGAAAGAACTGCCCACCACGTTGATCTTGCGTCCAATCGGTTTTCGCACCTTTGCCACGCGCATCTGGAGCGCCTATGACGAAGCTTTTTTGTCCACGATAGCGTTGCCGGGCTTGGCGCTTATCTTGGCATCGGCGTTTGTGCTCTTGATCGTGCTCCGCCAAGAAGACATTCTGGACTGAAAGACGCATTCTGCCCGTGTTTGCCAGCGCGATATCGTCTATGCTGTTGCTGCGGCAGAGCAAAAAGTGAGCACATGGCTTTCGCGCTGGAAACCGACAACCTGGGCAAAGTCTTTGCCGATGGCTCCATTGCGCTGCGCGATGTCTCGTTGCGGGCGCGCGCTGGCGAGTTCCTGACGTTGCTGGGACCCAGCGGCAGTGGCAAGACCACCATGCTGCGTCTTCTGGCTGGCTTTGAAAGACCGACCAGCGGCAGCGTGTGGATCGGCGCGAAAATAGTCGCCGATGGCACGCGCTTTGTCCCCCCAGAACAGCGCAAAGTGGGCATGGTATTCCAGGATTATGCCCTGTTCCCACATGTCGATGTGGCGGGCAATATCGGTTTTGGATTGCGGGCAGGCGCGGCGCAGCGCGACAAGCAAGTGCGGCGCATGCTGGACATGGTCGGCTTGCCAAAATTCTCCGAGCGGTTGCCGCACGAGTTGTCTGGCGGGCAACAGCAGCGGGTGGCGCTGGCAAGAGCGTTGGCGCCCAATCCCGATGTTCTGCTGCTGGACGAGCCTTTCTCTAACCTGGACAGCGATCTGCGCGTGCACATTCGCAACGATGTGCGCGAAATTTTGCGCGAAACCGAAACGACCGCGATATTTGTCACCCACGACCAGGAAGAAGCGCTCAGCTTGTCGGACGAAATTGCTGTCATCTATGAGGGCCGTCTGCTGCAACTGGCCGCCCCGCATATCATCTACAACCGACCCAGCAGCATCCAGGTGGCGAAGCTCATCGGCGAGGCGAATGTGCTGCCGGCGCGGGCACAGGGGTTGACCGCCCGCAGCCGCCTGGGAGAAGTCAAGCTATATCATCCACGAAGCGGCGAAGTGAGTCTCATGATCCGCCCGGAAGCGCTGCATATCGACCATCTTGATGAAACTGGCGTGCCGGCCAAAGTGCAATGGCGCGAGTTCTTCGGGCACAATCAGCGCGTCGGCCTGGCGCTGGGCGATGGCACAGAGCTGGTGGCGTGGACGGGCGTGGAACGGTATATTCGGCGCGGCGACCAGGTGCGCGTGTCGCTGGGCATGCCCGTGCTGGCGTATGAGGCGGGTAAATAGCGACGCATCAAGACTGACAGAATTAGCATATGTGTGCTATACTGGTTGTAGACTTGAAATATGAGGCAAGCTGATGATTACCTATGTAGACAGTAATTTGTTCGAGAGTCCAGCGAAGGTTTGGGTGAACACGGTCAACACCGTTGGCGTGATGGGCAAGGGCATCGCCAAGACCTTCAAGGAAATCTATCCGGAGATGTTTAAGCAGTACAAGGGCTTTTGCGAGGACGGCAGCCTGACTGTGGGCAAGCTGTGGCTGTACAAGACTTCGCACAAGTGGATTCTGAACTTCCCGACGAAGAAGCACTGGCGCAACAAATCAAGGCTGGAATATATCGAGGCTGGACTTCGAAAGTTCGCAGACACATACGACCGGAAGAGTCTGCTGCAAGTGTCCTTCCCGATGCTGGGCTGTGGCAATGGCGATTTGGACTGGGACGATGTCCGCCCACTGATGGAGCAATACCTGCGCCCGCTGCCGATTGATGTGTACATTCATATTTACCAACAGGCGAAGGATTTCGTGCCTGAACATAGAGATATAGAGGCTATGAAACGTTGGCTACATAGTGAACCGCGCTCGCTGCCGTTCTCGGAATTTTGGGATGACATTTGTGATGTAGTAGGCATTGGAATACAACTGAAGACCATCGGCGAGGACAAGTCGTTTTCGTTGCTGGCTGAGCGAGAGGCTGTGCGACTACGAATTGTGTTTCAAGACAACAAGATAGAAGTGGAACAGGAAGAACTGGAATGGCTGTGGGGGAATATACGGCTAGATGGCTTCTATTCTTTGCGGTCCCTGCCCGACATGCAGGGAGCGCACATGCCATATATTTCAGCCATGCTCAATAGACTTCCTTATGTACGACAAGTGATGGCAAGTGAAAGTGCCGATGCTAAGGCGGGTCTTCGTGTGTTAATGCAGACCGGATATCGACGCGTAGGTCAGCGAAAGCCTCCTTGCTTGATGCCGGCATGATCCGTTCCTCACGAATAGCGTACCCCACAACCTTTGAACGGCAGTTGGACAAATTGACACAAGAAATCGTGTCAGAAACGGCCAAGCATTGGCCACGATTTGCGTTCCACTTTTCAAACATCACCAATATTGCCAGCATATTGCGAAGTGGTGAGTTGCTGTCTAGAACTAACTTGGATTCCAAGGGAACCGGCCGGCATGATGCAGCGGATCAGAACATCATCGCCCAGACGGATCCCGAAATAAAGAATTATGTGCGACTGTATTTTCGTCCAAGAACCCCTACTGCCTATCTAACTGAAGGATTCCGACCCAGCAGACCGCCCGACTCAGGGCAACCTCACTGTCCTGTGCCCATATATCTCCTGTTTGACATGAAAGACATTATTACTCTGCGGCAGTCCAGCTTCAGCGATGGTAACCTTGCACGAAACAGCCGTCGCATTATGAGCAGCGCTGCCGACTTTGCCAGACTGCCCTTTTACGACATATACAGCGAAGGAGGGTTGGGCACGGTTCGCCCGAACGAAATAATGAATCATAGGCATGCCGAAGTCATCGTACCTGATTCGCTTAGTTTGAAGCATCTAAAAGCCATCATGTGCCGGTCGCAGCCTGAATATGATACACTGCGCCACCTAGTAGGGGGTCTATGGAGAGAGTGGGGCGAAAAAACTCGCGTAGTTAAAGAGCCAAAAACAACCCTGTTTGATATGCAATGGTTGCATGTTACATCTGCTCGCCTGTCGTACCAATTCGCGAGTCTACAATTGCATCCGCCAAAATATTCCAACGACTGTGGTCCGTTCATGTTCAATATAGATGTCAAGGACAACATCACCGGCCGAACTTTGAGTCGATCGAGGCGAGTTAACGACGTGAGTCGTGATTTGAACAACTATGTACTATCAGTCGATCTTTCGGAGTTGCCAAGTAGCAATTACACTCTTGAATTGAAGATTGATGGCAACCTCGCCTACCTAGGCAATTACGAACCCGAGATACCTTTCTAGCCAGCCCCCGGCAACCAGACGACAAACGCCGCGCCACAGCCTTCGCCACCGCTCTCGACGCTTATACGACCCGCGTGCGCCTCGACAATTTCTTGCGCGATAGCCAGCCCCAAGCCATTGCCGCGCCGTGGACCGCGCGCTTTGTCGGTTTGATAAAAGCGCTCGAATATGCGCAGCAAATCGTCCTGCGCGATGCCGACGCCATTGTCGCGCACCGTCACCTTTGCGCCGCCGCCAGAACGCGCCACCACCACTTGCACGGTCCCGCCAGCTGGCGTGAACTTCAGCGCGTTGCTCACCAAATTCGTCAACACTTGCGCCAGCCGGTCGCCATCGCCGGTGATGTCTGGCACAGGCGACAAATCGGTTTCCAGCTCGATATGCCCTTGCTCGGCCACGACTTGCAGGCTGTTGACGACGCCATCACAGAGCCGCGCCATATCGATGCGATCGCGCCGCATGGATAGCTTGCCCGCTTGCAATTGTTCCAGATGCGTTAGCTCGACAACCATGCGATTGAGGCGGCTGGCTTCTTCATAAATGATTTGCGCCGCTGCCTGGGGGTCGTCCGCCGCGCCATCGACTATGGCTTGCGCATAGCCCTGGATGGAGGTCAGCGGCGTTTTGAGGTCATGTGAAACATTGCTGAGGAAGTCGCGCTGCGCAGCATTCGCCGCCCGCACCCCAGCTGTCATGTGATTGAACGATTCGGCCAGCAAGCGCAATTCGGGCGGACCGCTGACTGGCACATTGACGCTGTCATCGCCGCGCGCCACGCCGGTGGCTGCTTTTGCAACGCGCTGCAGCGGCTGGGCGATTGTGCGGCTGATCAGCGCTGCCAGCAGCAGGGCGAAGAGAATGCCGACGATGCCAGCTTGCAACAATGGCGGTGCCAGGGCATTGCCAAAAACAGCCAGCGTTGCCTGCAGGCTGACGGTCGGCTGCGGTTCTGCCAAGAGCCACAAATCATTGCTGGAGCTGCGAACGCCAAATCCCCGCTGTTGCCCAAACATGACGCCGGCATACAGCCATTCGTCCCCATCGGGATCGACGAAGCTGCCGAAGAATTGTTCGCTGCCGCGCCCCAGCACCTTGGCCAGCTTTTCGTTGTGATAGCCCTCGCCGCGCAGTTGGATCAGCGCGCCCGACGGATAGGTGCCGGCGCTGTCGTACAGCACAATCGGGCCATCAGGCTTCACGCCGATGTGCACGGTGCGCACAGCGCGCGTTTCCGCAAAGACATCCAGCAGCTCGTACACTTGCGCCTGCAAGCGGTCGCGGCCGCGCTCAAACGGAAAATCGGCGATGAAATCCAGATAATTCAATCCCTGTGTCAAAGCCGCCAATCGCTCATAAGTTGGCGCATGTGGAGCGCGCCGACCGCCGATCAAGAACAGCAGCGCCATCGCACTGACGCTCAATGTAATCATCAGCAGCGCCAAATACGAGGTCAGCAGCCGCAAGCGCAGGCTGAAAGCCGGTTTTCTAGCCATCTTCGAGCTTGTACCCCACGCCCCAGACAGTTTCGATTTTGGGTGTCATGCCGCGCAGTTTGTGGCGCAGATGCGCGATATGCACATCGACCGTGCGCGTCTCACCCACAAAGTCATAACCCCAGACGACATTCAGCAGGCGATCGCGGCTGAAAACGACGCCCTTGTTTTGCGCCAGATGCTGCAATAGATCGAATTCTTTCATGCGCAACTCGACAACTTCCCCCGCGACTTCAATGCGTCGGCCTTGCGGATCGATGCGCAGGTTGCCGATGGACATGGCGGGGACAGCTTCTGCTTGCGCGCCTGCCCGATCGGTACGCCGCAGGATGGCTTTGATGCGCGCCACCAGCTCGCGAGGATTGAATGGCTTGGTCAGATAGTCGTCTGCGCCCAGCTCCAGGCCGACAATTTTGTCGATGTCATCGCTGCGCGCGGTCAGCATGATGATGGGCACGTCGGATTGTTCGCGCACACGGCGGCAAACTTCCAACCCGTCCATGCCAGGCAGCATCAGATCCAGCACGACCAAACTGGGTTTGTCTTGCAAGATCATGCGGCGGGCGCTGGTGCCATTGGTTACGCTGCGCACCTGGAATCCATCTTGCTCCAGATACATGCGCGCCAAATCGATGATGCGCTGCTCGTCATCGACCACCAGAATCGTATCGGAGGCGCTCATAATCCCGCCAATCTCATGCTTGCACCTCGCTGCGCAACAGCCGTCTGAATTCGCCCTGCCCTGCCGCGCCAACTATGGCAGCAAGTCGTCAGCGCCATGTAAGACAAATGTAAACGGTGTGTAAACACCCCGGTCATTATACGCCATGCGCCGCTTGTCGTGGCGTGGTTCTGCGGCGCAGGCTCGGCTACAATGTCGCGGAAGCAAACACCGGGTCCAGAGATTTTTTTCATGCCGCAGCTGCCAGCGATTCGCCTTGCCAGGCAGAGGGATGCCAGCGCCATCCGCGCTATCTATGCGCCGATTGTGCTCGAAACGCATATCTCTTTTGAACAACTTGTGCCCGCCACAGCCGAAATCGTCGCGCGCATCGAAAATACATTGGCGCAGTATCCCTGGCTGGTCTGCGAGCTGGCTGGGGAGTTGGCAGGCTATGCCTATGCCAGCGCTTTTCGCAGCCGCCCCGCCTACCAATGGACGACAGAGACGACCGTCTATGTGCACCGCAACTTCCAGCGACGGGGCATTGCGCGGGCGCTGTATACATCGCTGCTCGCCCTGCTGCGGGCACAGGGCTATGTGACGGCGGTGGGGGTGATCGCGCTGCCCAACCCCGCCAGCATCCGCGCGCATGAAGCGATCGGTTTCTACAAGATCGGCGTCTTCCGCAATGTGGGGCACAAAGCGGGCGAATGGCGAGCCACCGGCTGGTGGCAGCTGGATTTGCGCGCCCCGCCCACAGCGCCAGAATCGCCGCTGCCTCTGCCTGCGCTGGCGCAAGCAACGGAGTTTCCGTCTCTGTTGGCGGCTGGCTTGCCACATATCAGACGTTGATCGGTTTCTAAATAGAGTCAATAGAGGGCTGCTTATATTTTACACAGAGAGCACAGAGGACACAGAGGACACAGAGGTCTAAATCACTAGGAAACCGCGGTGGCTCAGTTATTCTTACCTTACTTTTTTGGTTTACCTTACAATGCTTCGAGCGGGAATTGCTGCGAGAATATCGTGAAATACAAGCGCACCTTGTTGATGATATCGCGGCGCTCGGCAGGTGGCAGCAGGCTTATCACCGCCCGCAGCTGCTGCAGCAAGCCCTGTTGAACAGCCAAAAAGCGCTCGCTGCCGGCTGGCGTCAGGATGACATCTACCGACCGTCCATCGCGGGAGTTGCGACGGCGCTGCACGAGCGGCGGCTGCATGGCTTCTAGGCGCTGCACCAGCCCGGTCATGGTGGCGCTGGTCAAGTGATGCGCGCGGGCAATATCACCAATGCGACAAGCGCCCGATCGTTCCGAGAGCGTCTTTAGCACATAGAATTGCGGCGGAGTTAGCTGATGCGCCTCGAAGTGACTGGCCAGCCGCTTCTCGCCGTCGGTTACGATGTCAAATAGCGCTGCCCACAAGTCTGCTGCATCCTGATCGAGTTGCTCGTCCACAAGCGCCTGCTCCCAATAAATGCGCTTTATTCCCCAAGCGCGTCCCATACTTCCAGCTTGCCACGGGTTTCGCGGATGACTTCGTCCGTGAATTCGCTGGTGGTGGCTTGTCCGCCCAAATCTGGCGTCTTTATGCCATTGTAGACCGCTTCCAGAGTCGCTTCGTACAAGGCGCGGCTGGCCAGCGCAGCTTCTTTGCTGTCGATATAGCGCAGCAGCGCGGCGCAAGCCAGGATCATGGCCATGGGGTTGGCGATATTTTTGCCCTGCAAGCTGGGCGCTGTACCATGCGGCGCTTCGGTGATGGCGGCTTTGACATTGAATTCGTCATCAAAGGCGATAATGACCGACTCTGCGCCAGCAATCGTGCCAAACATTTTGATGACCAGATCGCTGAGCGAATCGCCATCGCGGTTCAGCGCCGGGATGACCAGCGGCTCGCCACTCGTCTCGAGCAACAGCGCATAGGTGGCGTCGATCAACTGCGGGTTATATCGGACATTTTTGAACAACCCGGCTGCGCGGTCCAGCTCTTCTTTGAACATGCCTTCGTAGACCGGGCTGACCGTATATTTGGGTCCGCCAAAGACTGTTGCCCGATGGCTTTGCGCATAGCGAAATGTGAACTCGGCGACAGCGCGGCAGGTGCGGCGGCTGATGTGGCGCTTGTTGTAGGCGATTTCTTCCAAGCCCTCGCCCTCGCGCCATTCTTGTGCTGCATACGCGCCTTCGACAGCCATGCGGACTACAGCGATGGGCGCATGCACGCCAGCCAGCGGCAGGACCGACGGGATTCGTCTGCCTGTGCGCAAGATGACACTGCCATGCACGAGCTCGCGCAGAAGTGAATTGGGGCTGCCGACATCATCCGGGTCGCCTGGCGTGATAGTCGCGGCTTTAATGCCCAATCCCGTCTCCAGGATGCGCCCTGCAGCAGCATGCACAACGTCATTTTTTGTGCGCCGCCGGTTTTCCAGCGACAAATCAAAGATCTCGAAAGCCAGGCTGTGCATGCGGATTACGCTGGGGTCGAGCACACGCAGCGCTTCGTCCAACAATTCTTGCCCGGTCTGGTCGCCTTGCAATACACAGATCCTGTGCTTGTTCATGCCGCCTCATCATGGTGGGAAAGCTCAGGCATCATTGTACGCCAGTTCGCGCCCCATGAGTACAGCCTGTTGTTGGGCGGCTGGCCGTGTCTCGGGGCGTGGTAATTCTGTGAAGTTGACAACCCTGCCCCCCCATCCCCCAGCCCCTTGCCCCCAAAATGAGGGAAGGGGGGCGCTACTACGATTTGAAGTCCCTCCCTCTTTATGGGGGAGGGATTTAGGGTGGGGGCATGGTGGCTATATCCAGGCTTCTCAGCACTTCCGTGTCTCGTCCAGAAGCGCGACATTGTGATAGACTGGCAGACATCTTCAGCATGGTGAATACAGCAGGCAATATGTTCAACAAATCCATCGATGATCTCGCCA
>JAJDZQ010000070.1 GCA_022824565.1 Anaerolineae bacterium
CTCCCCCTCCCTCATTTTGTTGGGAGCTTGCAGGTAAGCGGCATTCTCCCCTTCCCTCATTTTGTTGGGAGCTTGCAGGTAAGCGGCATTCTCCTCCTCCCTCATTTTGTTGGGAGCTTGCAGGTGAGCGGCATTCTCCCCCTCCCTCATTTTGGGGGAGGGGGCCGGGGGGTGGGGGCCTTGAATCGTCAATATGCAGGGATAGGTCGTCGCCTGCTGGAAGACGGGCAGATCGCCGAAGTCGATGATTTCGCGGATGGCTTGCTTTTTCAGCCAGGCTCGCAGCGGTTTGCCATAGCGCGCGCGCAGCCACTTGTTGGCGACGATGATGCTGAACGCGCCGCCCTCGCGCAGCAAATTCACGCCCCGCTCGATGAAATAGGTGTAGAGGTCGGCTGTGCCCGCGTAGGTGTCGTATGTCTTTTTCGCATAGGCTTTGAAGGCCGCGCCCAGCGTTTCCTGGCGCACATACGGCGGATTGCCGATGACCGCGTCGAAGCCGCCCGCCGCCATGATCTCGCCAAAGCCGCCCGCTCCGTCCCAGTCGAAAGCCTTGACGCGCTGCAGCTCTTCGTCCGCCAGTTCGCCCACATCCGCGCCATCATAAAAGTCGCTGCCCACCAGCGAATTGCCCCATTTGATGTTGCCGCCCAGGTCGGGCAGAATCGGCAGCTGCATATCGCGCAGGCCCGTGCTGTCATTTTCGTTTTCCAGCATCTTCAGCAGCAGCGACAGCTTGGTCACTTCGACAGCGCTTTGGTCGAGGTCGACTCCGTAGATATTGTTGAGCAGGATGCGCCGTTTTTCGCTCGTGGTGAGCAAGATGCCTTCGGCGCTTTCGCGGCGGCGATTGCGGAATTGCGCGGGGTGGCGGCGATAATAGTCGATGTGCCAATCCAGCAGGTATTGATAGGCGCCGGTGAGAAAGCTGCCGCTGCCACAGGCTGGGTCGAGCACGCGCAGCCGGGCGGCTTGCTCGGGAGTTGCCCCGTCCAGCAGCTTGCCGACCGTATTTTCTACGATGTAGTCGACGATATATCCGGGCGTGTAATAAACGCCGCCGGCTTTGCGCACTTCGGGCTTTTCTTCGACAGCGACGCGCGTTTCGTGTTTTTCGCTGCGCACTTCGATGACCTTGCCCAAAAATCGTTCATAGACCTGCCCAAGAATGTCGGCGGAAATGACAGAAAATTCATAACGACTCTGCGGCGGATACAGCGCGAAGACAATTTTTTGCAAAATATTGTCGGGGATGTAGATTTCCATCGATAATTTGTCGGGCGCGCCCCGGGAATCATCGGTGTCGAAGTGAAACAAGCCCGAATTGTATTTATTGTCGGCCGCCCGATACAGATTCTTGAGCTTTGCGTAGACTTGCTTCTCGCGCGCAGCCCGCTCCAGCGCCCCATACGGCTCGAGGTTGCGGTCTTCGGCGATGCGCAGGAAGACGATGCGGTCGATCGTCCGCTGCACCAGTTGGTTTAGCTCGCGCTGGCTGAGTTCGCGGTCGATGAAGCGGGCTTGCTTATAGAGTTGTTCGGCGAGCGCGGCGCGCCAATTTTCCATATCGCGCAGGAAAGCCGCGTCCACGGGCAGCACGCCCTTGCCAAGCTCGCTCAGCAGGTCTTTGTGCTTGCCCTGGCGGACGGCGAGCGGCGACAGGGTTGCCTGCAGGCGCGTCCAGGTGGCGGGGTATTGCGCGCTCGTCAAATGCCAGACGCGGGCTGCGGCGGCGGGGTCGCCCTGCTCGGGCGGGATGCGGCAGTCGTAAACGGCGAACTCGGCGAAGTTGGTCAGGATGCCGACGGCGGTATTGCCCGACCAGCCATAAGAGCGCAACTGTCCGGCCGGCTCGATCTGCTGGCTGATGTCGATGGCGGGCTTTTTGGTCTCGACATAAAAAGCGCGCTGCCGCCCGGCCAGAAAGCTGTAGTCGGGATGTTTGGTGCTGCCGCCGCTCTTCAAGCCGGCTTCGTGCAGAACCTGCTGGCTATCGCCGATATCCCAGCCCAGCGCGGCGAAGAACGGATTGACAAATTCCTGCCGCAGCTGGGCTTCGTTGTAGTCGGGCTGGGCATAGCGCGCCTTGCCCGCCTCGAACTTTTCGACCAGTCGCTGGATAGATTCGGACGTTGCCATGCCCGCGATTGTAGCACAGGGTCTATCCCATCTTCATGCCGTCGTAGGGGCGAGGCGATAACTAGCCCGATCGTGCCATGAAAAGGATTCGTCGTAGGGGCGACATATTATGTCGACCGATTTCGCCATAAAATGAAATTCAGGATCGCCCTACTTTGCGCCTCTGTGGCAATCCTCCCCCCAATGCTTTGGGGGGACTGAGGGGGGGTTAGGTTTCACTCCATTCTCGCAAACGCAGCCTGCCGCGCCCGCGCATTGTCCAGTTGCCGCGCCTGCAATGCCCGCGTCAAGGCGGCCATGTCGTCCGCCAGCGGCATCAGGTCGATGCGGTTGGCGCTGTTGATCATCTGCACCCAGTCGTCCCGCAGCGCGTCGATGCCATGCATGGCGCCGGCGATCGCCCCGCCCATGCCGGCGATGCTGTCGTTGTCGCGCCCATAATTCGTCCCGCCGAAGACCGTGCCTTCGAAGTCGCCGCCTGTCACCACCAGGAAGGCCAGCGCGATGGGCACTTCTTCGATGGCGTGCTCGCTGCTGGCCGTCCAGTGGTTGCTGCCATCGCCGCGCTGCGACTTCGCGTCATCGGGCGAGGTGTCGTACTCGCGCATGACCTCGCGCAAGGGAGCGATCGCCTCGCGCCAGTCGGACAGGCTGGCAGCGCGCTCGACCAGCGCTTCGATGCAGGCGCGCGTGCCGTCTTTCGCCACGCCCAGCGCCGCGTCAATCACCGAGTCGACCGTGGCGTCTGGCGCGAAAGCCGCCGCAACCGCCGCCGCCATCACCGCCGCCGCTTCCAGCCCGAAGCTGTGTTGATGCGCGCTGAAGATGTCGATGGCTTCGGCATAGGCGCGCTGGGGATCGCAGGCGTTGACGATGCCCACGGGCGCGGCATACATGGCAGCGCCGCAATTGACCATGTTGCCCAAGCCGGCGTTGCGCGGGTCGGCATTGCCCAGCCAGCGCATGTACAGCCATTTTTCGGGATAAAAGAGGCGCTCGACCAAAGGCATGTGGCGTCCGCGCTCGGGTATCCAGCGGTCTTCCAGCGCCATCTTCGGCACGATGCGGCGGAAGAATTCGTGCGCGTCCAGGTGGTCGCCATGCTCGATATAGCACTCGCAGAGCAGTTGGATCATGTGCGTGTCGTCGGTGTAACGTCCATGGCCGCGGCCGCGCGTGTCTGCTTCGCTCCAGGCTTCGACCAGGTCGGTGATATAGCCATAACGCGCGCGGATTTCGGCGGGCATGCGCCACTCGGCCGGCGCGCCCATGGCATCGCCGATTGCGCCGCCATACAGGCAGCCTTGCGTCTTTTGCAACAGCGAAACGTTGTCTGTCATATCTGTATATTCCTCAGAGCTGTCTATGGAACGAACAAGGTGAATTAAATGAATCAGCGAGTGCACCGCGTTTTAGGAGTGCCTCAAGAAAACTCTGTGTCCTCTGTGCACTCTGTGTGTTTTTGCAACTCACATATAGCGCACCGAATACACGACAGCCAGGTTGTTCACGAGGCAGCGCCAGCTAGCGCCGCGGTCGTCGCTGACATAGAAGTTGCCGGCTGTCGTGCCGAAGGCCAGCGAATCGCCCTGCGCATCCAGCCCATGCCGGAAGACCAGGTCATAGCAGTGCTGCTGCGGCAAGCCCTTGCGCAGGCTCTGCCAGCTTCGTCCGCCATCGTCCGTTCGGCAGATCACCAGGGCGCGCTCGACCGGCACGCGATATTCGGCGCTGACAGCTGGCGCCACCCAGGCGACCTGTTCATCCTGCGCATCCAGCGCCAATGCAAAGCCAAAGCCGGGGAGCCCGGTCGGGTCGGAGATATCGTGCCATTGTCGCCCGGCATCGCTGCTGCGGAAAAGCCCGCAGTGATTCTGCTGCCACAGCACATCGGGATTGCTGGGGCTGGCCAGCACGATATGCGGGTCTTGCCCGATTTCGGCATAGGGGTCGGGCAGGTAATCGGCATAGAGCCCGCGGTTGCGCGCCTGCCAGCTTTCGCCGCCATCTTCTGTCACATAGACACCGCCCACGCTGATGCCCACAGTGATGTGGCGGCTGTCACGCGGGTCGACCTGGATGGCGCAGATGCCAGGATAGTCGCGTCCGCCGCCAAACCATTGCGAGTTGCCGGGATCGTTCCATAGCGACTCGACCAGTTGGAAGCTGTCGCCGCCATCTTCGCTGATGAAGAGCCCGCCCGGCTCTGTGCCGACATACAAACGATCGGGCTCGTCCGCGCCGCCCGGCTCAACGATCCAGATATAGCTGGTGGTGGCGGGAGTCGTGAAATCGGGCGGGCAGGTCGCGCCTTCGGGATATTTGGGCGCTGCGACTTCTTGCCAGCTCGCGCCGCCATCCTGCGAGCGCTGCAGCTTGCCGCCCCAATGCCCATGATCGAGGCTGGCCCACAAGCTGCCCGTGCGCCGATCGTGCATGGCATAGACCACGGGAATCGCTTCAAAATGCGCCGATTCGATTTCCCATTCGCCGCCATCCCGCGCCAAAATCAGCAGACCTTTGCGCGTGCCCACCAGCAGTTTGTTATGCAAGGATTACCCCCATCCCCTAGCCCCTTCACCAAAAATGAGAGAAGGGGAACCTGCTTCAAGTGGACCGCCTTTTCCCAAGGCTGAAGACATTCACGCGCGCGTGCTTATCCCCCAGAAAGCGCCTGCACGATGATGACGCGCGTATCGGCAGCGACCGAATCGCTGAGGCCGGTCTTGTCCTGCAGCAGCTGGTCGCCCACGAAGATATTGACATGTTTGCGCAGGCAACCGCGCTCGTCGATGATGTAGTCGCCCAAGCCTCGCCAGCGCTGGTCGACAGCCGCAATGATGTCGGCGACTGTGGCCGCCTCGACCGCGCAATCGCAGAGGTCGGGGAAGAAGCGCCGCAGGTTGGGCGTGAATTTGACCTGTGCCATGATCGTGCTCCGTGTGTCGTTATGCGGGGATAGTGTAGCATAGAGATGCAGAGAGTTTGCTACAGAAGTGAAATCAATATAATACTGCGCATTTTTTTGACACAGAGAACACGGAGGGCACAGAGGGATAAATCACTCGGTGTGCTCGGTTGCGCATTTTCTTTCATTATGTACTTGGTTTTACTGGGAATACAGAGAGCACACAAAAAGGCAAACGCATGGCCGAGCCAAATTTCCAAAACCGCAGCTTGTATCACGGCGACAATCTCGACTTTCTGCGCGGCATGAACAGCGAGACCGTGCACCTCATCGCCACCGACCCGCCTTTCAACAAAAACCGCGATTTTCTTGCCGACCCCGATAGTTTGGCGAAAGGCGCGCGCTTCAAAGACCGCTGGAAGTGGGAGCGCGATGTGCAGGAAGAGTGGGTGGACAGCATCAAGGACGACTGGCCCGCCGTCTGGGAAGTCATCGACGCGGCGCGGGCGGCTTATGGCGATGACATGGGCGCGTTTCTGTGCTGGCTGGGCGTGCGGCTGATGGAGATGCGGCGCATCCTGCGGCCCGATGGCAGCATCTACCTGCACATCGACCATACCGCGCATGCCTATGTGAAGTGTCTGATGGATGGGATTTTCGGCGCGGAGTATTTCCGCAATGACATCATATGGGCGTACAGCAAATCGGCAAGAGGCGCGAAAGGGATTGCCTCTCAATTTGCCAGAAATCACGACACGATTTTATTCTATTCGCGGTCAAAGAAATGGAACTTCAATGCAGTAGAAAGAGAGAGATTATTATCTGAAAGCGAAGCCAGGAAAAAGGGCTACCGAAAAGACGAGCGCGGGTGGTTCAAGACAGCGCCAAGAGGCGATTATACGGATGCCTCGCTCAAAAAACTTGAGGCGGAAGGCAGAATATACAGGACACGCACGGGCAGCATCCGCATCCGCTATGACCTGCCTGTCAAGAACGGCAAAGTTTTAGACAAGTCTCGATATGGATCGATCTGGGACGACATAGGCGATATGATGCATGCGCCAAAGTGGGAACGTTCGAAGTATCCTACCCAGAAACGGATTCCGCTTTACGAGCGCATTATTCTCGCTTCGTCCAACAAAGGCGACTTGGTGCTAGATCCGTTTTGTGGCTGCGCGACCACGCCTATCGCAGCTGAACGCCACGAACGTCAGTGGGTGGGCATGGATATCTGGGATGGCGCATATAATCAAGTGAAGCAGCGAATGGAACGCGATACGATGCTTCGCTTTGGCGAGGACGGTCATGTGACCCTTCCGAGAATCCATTATTCGAAAACGCCACCCATCCGCAGCGACGACAACGAAATGGCTGCCCCCAGCTTTGCACTCAAATCGCAGCGGGCGGTTGAACCCTGGCAGCGGCTCAAGCACCGGCAGATGGTGCGCGTGCTGGCCGCTGCGCAGGGCTCGAGCGATGGCGTCATCTGCGCGGGCTGCGGGCGCGTGCTCGAGCTCGAGTTCATGCAGCTGGATCACA
>JAJDZQ010000007.1 GCA_022824565.1 Anaerolineae bacterium
CTTCTTGGCGATCATCAGCGACACCTTCGCAAGCTCGACAGCGAACGGATTGATATCGTAGCCATAGAACTGCTGGGCGGTAACGCGCTTTGTCAACTGAGAGAGGTCGCCGCCTAGTTCGGCGATTCTTTCACGCAGGTCGGCTTCCAGCGCTTTCATTTCCCGGTAAGCGACATACAGGAAGTTGCCCGAACCACAGGCTGGGTCAAGCACGATGTAATTGCAGAGCTTGTCATATAGCTCCAGCGCGTCAGCGAGGTCGTTTGTGGAATCGATATCGTTGAGCCAAGGATCGACGATTACTGGGTCGACTATGCGCTTGATATCTACTTCGCTGGTGTAGTGCGCGCCCTCACGGTGTCGCTCTTTGTTGTCAAGACTGTACTCAAAGATGTTGCCGAAAATGGATGGACGCACTTTGGACCAGTCCTGCGCTGCCGCTTGCTCGAGGCGCCGAAGCTCAACCAAACCTAACGCGATAGGATGGATTTTCTCGAATATGCCGCCATTGAAGTAATCGACATTGTAAAAGCGACCCCCGCGCCGTTCGCGCTTCGGGTAATTCATCATGGTGAAGAGCAGCGTCATCAGGTCATGGGGATTGTCAGTGTCGCCATGTCCGTTTTCACAGATACTAATGATGTGACGCAACGTTCCATCAGGCAGCAAACCGGTATCTTCGGCAAACATGGCGATCATGCACTGAAGCGTATAGCGCTGAGCGATTTCCTGCCCCGTCTCTTCTTCGAGGGAATGATAGAGCTCCGTCAGCTGAAAAGCAGCGTCTTTCGTAACTTCGACACGGTTGTTGTTGAACACCGGTGTGAGCGGCGAACCCTTGACTAGGAACTCCAGCGCGGCGCGTCTGTCTGCAAGCTGGCTGATTTGCACGACATCGACCGGATCATAGAATTGCAGGACAAAGTCAAATATCCAAATCTCGTCGAAGTTGCAGAGCAGGGCATAGCGGGGACGCCGCTTGTAGTCCAGGCTCTTCCAGTAGGTTTCAATCTGTGTGTAGTGCTTGGACAGGTCTTCGCCGCGCTGCTTCATCTCCAGTAGTACGAGGTTGGGCGCGAGATAGTCGGCGAAGGATACGGTTGTCTTGCCATTGCGTCTGCGGCGAATCCGTTCTTCATAGCCGCCAACTTCCAGCGCGCCGGCATGGCCAAACGCTTGCATCAACCTGTCGATGAAGGTCTGCGCTTCGCCTTTTTCGTAACCGTCTATGTTATCGCGCCACCATTCGGTGAAGGCGCGAAGGGACTGCTCTATGGACATTGCCTACTTCCGCAAGCGCGGATCGAGCGCATCACGCAAGCCATCGCCGATGAAGTTGACGCACAGCACCGTCAGCGAAATCAACAGGCCCGGCCAGAACACCAAGGTCCAGGTGATGGTCAGGTAATCTTTGCCATCAAAGAGCAGGCGCCCCCAGGTGGGGAAGTCGGGCGGGAAGCCCAAGCCCAAAAACGACAAGGCCGATTCGGTGATGATGGCGCTGGCGATGCTGAAAGTGGCGGCCACGATGACCGGGCTCATCACATTGGGCAAGATGTGGCTGGTCAAGATGCGCCCATCACGCGAGCCGACCGCCGTAGCCGCTGTGATAAATTCGCGCGATTTCACCGAAAGCACCTCGCCGCGCACCAGCCGGGCCGTCGGCATCCATTGCAAGCCGCCGATGACCGCGACCATCAGGATGAAGACGCCGCCCTCGACTCCAAAGGCGGCTTTTAATGGCTCGCGGAAGAGCATCATCAACACCAGCAGCAGCGGCAACTGGGGCAGGGCGATGAAAATGTCGGTGATGCGCATCAGCGGATTGTCCAGCCGGCGGAAGTAGCCCGATGCCAGCCCGATGATCGTGCCGATAGAAATGGAAACCATCATGGCCGATATGCCGATCATCAGCGAGACGCGCCCGCCTTGCAAGGCTCGCGCCAGGGTATCGCGCCCCAGGCTGTCGGTGCCCCAGGGATGTTCGGGCGAGGAAATCTGATAAGCGGCGGCGATGTCGATATAGGTCGGGTCGATCGTCCAAATGGCGGGACCAATCAGCACGCCCAGCACGATGATCGCCAGCACGGCAACGGCAATCAGCGCCAATTTGTGCTTGCGAAATTGCAGCCAGGCGTCGCCAGCGAATGTGCGCGCTTCGACGAATTCTGCGGGGTCGAGGTTTTTGGGTTTTGCTTTGACTGTCGCGGTCATGTTCGGCTGCCCATCACAAGCTTACGAGTAAGTCACGCGCGGATCGAGGATGCCATAGAGCACATCGGCGACGATGTTGAAGATGACCACCAGCACCGCGAAGATGAAAGTGACCGTCTGGACTGTCGGCAGGTCGCCGCCCTGGATAGCGATGATCAGATATTGTCCGATGCCATTGACGCGGAAGATCTGCTCGGTGATCAGCGCGCCGGCGAAGATGCCCGGGATTTGCAGAGCGATCAAGGTGACGACCGGGATGAGGCTGTTGCGCACGGCGTGGCGCATCACCACAGTCCGCTCTGTCAAGCCTTTGCTGCGCGCGGTGCGGATGTAATCCTGCTGCAGGTTATCCAACGTGGACGCGCGGGTATAGCGGCTCATCTGCGCGGTGGTATAGAGCGTCAGCACCGTCACCGGCATAAACATCTGCCTCAGCTGCTGCTGGAGCGACTCGATATCGGTGACCACAAGAGTCGTGTCGTACACCGATGGAAACCACTTCAGGTTTACGCTGAATATGACGATGAACATCAACCCCGTGAAGAAGGTCGGCACAGAAAAGCCCACCATCATGGCGAAAGTGCCTACCTGGTCGAAGATGGAATATTGCCGATAGGCGGAATATACGCCCACTGGCACGGCGATCAGCACGCCGAGGAAATAGGACGAGCCCACCACCCAGAGCGTCTGGGGCAGGCGCTCGGCGATGATGTCGATGACCGGACCGCGCGTCGCCCAACTGATGACGCGGACGCGATCTTCGCTGCCAGGGAAGGTGATGCCCAGGGTCGTTTCGATGAAGTTCAGCGGCTCGGCAATGAAGAATTGTTGCAGCCACTTGACATACTTGACGGCGAATGGATCGTCAGCGCCCAGGGCTTCGCGGATCTTCTGGCGCACTTCGGGCGGAATGGTCAATGGCAGGTTGCCGGTCGGGTCGCTGGGCGACAGGTCGACGACCGCAAAGATGATGAAGCTGATGACGAGAATGGTTGGTATGGCGGTCAGCAACCGGCGAATCGTGTATTTTCCCATGCTACCACCCTCGTCTTATGTCGGACCGATGCAGCGACGCCGTTGTGTTC
Source organism: Anaerolineae bacterium (assembly GCA_022824565.1). Lineage (GTDB taxonomy): Bacteria > Chloroflexota > Anaerolineae > Aggregatilineales > Phototrophicaceae > UBA6055. Next base: position 3,300 of record JAJDZQ010000007.1, read on the forward strand.
GCGGACAATCTGCCAAAATATATTCCTTTTGTGAAAACGCATTCTTGCGCTGTTGTTGATAACTATAACACTTTTCGGCCGCTTGGGCACAAATCTGGGCCTATTTGAGTCTGAAGCAGGTTGTCGCCCTCCCCCGATAACGGCGGAGGAAGGCGACTTTGTAGCTTCAGCTTGCTAGCTGCGCGTCCATTCGGCGATGTTCCACAGCTCCGATTCCCAAGGATTCATGATGAAGCCGTCGACGGTGTTCGCCAACGCCGAGAAGACGCTGGCGCGATACACCAGCGGGATCATCACGCCGTTTTGCACCAGCAAGTCGTTCATGGCGATCGCCAGCTCGACGCGCCGGTCGAGGTCGGCTGTTTGCGACATCTCGTCCAGCAGCACGTCGTATTCTTCGCTGTACCAACGCGCGACATTGCCGCCATTCCAACTGTTGTCGGGATGCGTGATTTCGGTCGTCCGCCAGTTGCCCAAGTAAACTTCGGGGTCGGGGCTGGACGAGCCATTGGTGTACATCTCGATATCCGTATAGAACTTCGAGTAGGTATCGGGGCTGGCGATATCGCCACCAAAGAAGACAGCCGCATCGATATTGCGCAGCTCGGTTTCGATACCGATATCCGACCACCACTGTTTGACCAAAGCCTGGGTATTTTGACGCACGGCGTTGGTGCTGGTTTGATAGCTGACCCGCAGCGGAATGCCCATGTATTCGCGCACGCCATCGCCATCGCTATCCACGATGCCGGCGTCGTCCAGCAGAGCTTTGGCACCCTCGACATCCTGGTCGAGGCAGGCGTCATTGTTGGGCGAGGCATAAATCGCCGGACCCAGCAGAATGTTGCAAGTTGGCACGCCAGCGATGCCATACAATTGCGAGGCGATGATGTTGCGGTCAATTGCCTTGGACATCGCCATCCAAATCGCGTCAACCTGCAAGAAGGGGTGGCCATTGCTGCCATCCGCCATCCAGACCGAACGGTCGTCGCCCAAGGCCGGGTCGGGGTTGGTCTGGTTGATCATCAAGCGCTCGACGCTGGTAGCATAGCCAGCTTGCACCGTGCCCAAGCCCGCCTCTTGCATAGCGGTCAGTACCGCTGGCGAAATCTGCAAGTTCCAGGCATAGTCGGCTTCACCGGTTTCCAAAACAGCGCGCGCCGCGCTTTCGGCATCGCCCCCGCCTTTGAAGACCGCGCGGGAGAAGGCCGGCTGTCCCTCGACGCGATAGTTGGGGTTGGCGGTGTAGGTGATCACATCGTTGGTGCGAAATTCGTCCACAACGAAGGGACCAGTGCCAATTGGGCGGAAGCTCTCCTGGCATTCCAGCGCCGCCGCGCCGATGCAGGATTCAAACTGCGCCTTCTGGATGATGGGCGAAAGGTAGCTCACGAAAGGACCATAGGGTACGGGCTTCGGACCGGTGAAGTTGACGCGCACGGTGCGCTCGTCCAGCGCCTCGACCGATTCGACATCGTTGAAGTTGTTCAGCACTGTGCAACCCGTCTCGGGGTGCATGCAAAATTCGCCGCTGAAAACGACATCATCTGCCGTAACCGCGCTGCCATCCGACCAGATCAAGCCTTCCTTGAGCGTCCAGGTGATGCTGGTCAAGTCTTCGCTTACGCCACCATTGGCGACTGTCGGGATAGCTTCCGCCAGGAAAGGTACCAAAGCGCCATCCGGACCATAACGGGCCAGCGGCTCCAATGTCAGCGATGCGGCGCTGAATTCTTTGTCGCCATTGCCAAGATATGGGTTCATATGCGATGCCGCCTGCCAAAACAGGATGTTGACGGTGTCGTCTTCTTGCGCCACGCCGATGCCAGCAACAGACGCCAGCGCCATCAGCAAGATCAACAGGAGAGAGAGCTTTGTCTTCATAATGTCCTCACATTCGATTTGTCTACGATAGGCTGATTAGCCACTGGGGATTATACCGATACTGCGCCGATCGTTGCAAATCGGATTTGCCAACTGGCAAAGTCGCTTTCTTATTGCGGGCACGGATATGCAGAAGTCTATGCAAAATATCGCGCATTGAAATCGCGCATTGAAAAAGAAAGCGCCCCGCCTCCGCCTCCAGGTCGGGCAGACCCAGAGGTTCAGAGGAGGGGCAAAGAACCGAGATATCAGCAGACTAGCTGCGGGTCCACTCGGCGACATTCCAAAGTTCGGAGTCCCAGGCGTTCATAGCGACTCCGTTGACGCTGTTGTGATGCGCGGAAACGCTGCCGCGATAAACCAGCGGGATAATGGCGCCCGTTTGCACCAGCATGTCGTTCATCTGGATGGCCAGCGACGCACGGTCTTCCAGGACGGCTGTGACAGCCATCTGGTCGAGCAAGGCATCGTAGTCTTCGTTGTACCAACGCACGACATTGTTGCCATTCCAGCTGTTGTCGGGATGCGTGATCTGGTCGCTGCGCCAGCCGCTCATGTAGGTCTCGGGGTCGGTGCCGCTGGAGCCATTCGTGTACATCTCGATGTCGGTGAAGAACTTCGAGTAGGTATCGGGGCTGGCGATATCGCCGCCGAAGAAGACGGCCGCATCGATATTGCGCAGCTCGGTTTCGACGCCGATTTCACTCCACCACTGCTTGATCAGCGCCTGGGTGTTTTGGCGCACAGCGTTGGTGCTGGTTTGGTAGCTGACGCGCAAGGGGATGCCCATGTATTCGCGCACGCCGTCGCCATCGCTGTCCATGATGCCGGCTTCGTCCAGCATGGCATTGGCTGCGTCAATATCGGGACCGCAGAAGGGATTGTTGGGCGAAGCGTAAATGGGCGGACCAGGCAGAATGTTGCAGGTGGCGACGCCGCCCGCGCCATAGAGCTGGCCAGCGATCACTTCACGGTCAATCGCCATGGACATGGCTTGCCAAACGGCATCGACCTGCAGGAAGGGGTGGCCATTGCTGCCGTCCGCCATCCAGACCGAGCGGTTTTCGCCCAGAGCCGGGTCGGGGTTGGTGTGGTTCAACAACAGGCGCTCGACGCTGGTGGCGAAGCCTACGATGACCGTGCCTTGGCCAGCAGCTTCCATTGCCGAAAGGACGGCGGGCGAAATCTGCAGGTTCCAGGCGTAATCGGCTTCACCGGTTTCCAAAACAGCGCGTGCGGCGCTTTCGGCATCGCCACCGCCCTTGAAGACAGCGCGGTCAAAAGCCGGTTGCCCCATGACGCGGTAGTTGGGGTTGGCTGCGTAGGTGATGACATCGTTGGTGCGGAAGTCAGTAACCATGAAAGGACCGGTGCCGATGGGCCCAAAGCTCTCCTGGCATTCCAGCGCCGCTGCGCCGATGCAGCCTTCAAATTGCGCTTTTTGGATGATGGGCGTCAGATAACCCACGAATGGACCATAGGGGAAAGGCTTGGCGACATCGAAGTTGATCGTGACGGTCATATCATCGACAGCGTCGATCGATGCGACATTGGCAAACTGGTCGAGCACCGTGCAACCGGTATCCGGGTGCATGCAGAAATCTCCACTGAATTTGACATCGTGCGCGGTCAGCGGCGAGCCATCCGACCAGGTGATGCCTTCGCTCAACGTCCAGGTGATGGAGGTCAAGTCTTCTGAAACGCCGCCATTGGCGACTGTGGGGATTTCATCGACCAGCCAAGGCACCATGATGCCGTCTGGGTCATAACGCGCCAGCGGCTCGAGCACGAGGGCAGCGGCTTCAAATTCTTTGGTGCCGTTGCCAAGATAGGGGTTCATATGCGATGCCGCTTGCCAAAACAGGATGTTGACGGTGTCGCCTTCTTGCGCCACGCCGATGCCAGCGAAAGACGCCAGCGCCAACAGCGCGATGAGTAGTACGGTGAACTTCTTCATTGCTCCCTCTCTATTCATTGATGGGTATGGAAAAGCATTGCAAGGTGATTATAGCGCAGGATCGTAAGGTTACAATCAATTTAACCGTAGGGGCGAGGCAACAAAAAAGGGCGCGGCAATCTGCCACGCCCCGTTGATTCTGGTTGCGGTGCGTCTATGCGCCCGCGCGCTTACATGCGATACCAATCCTGGATATTCCACATTTCGCTGTCCCAGCCGTTCATGTCAACGCCGTGCAGGCTATTGGCATGTGCCGAGACGCTGCCGCGGAAGACCAGCGGGATCAACGAGCCGCTTTCGATCAGCAGGTCGTTCATCTGCTTGACGATTTCCGCGCGGGCTTCGACTCCGCCGGTCCCCGTCAGTTCTTCATACAGCGCGTCATAAGCGGGGTTGCAGTGCCGCGGCACATTGCGCCCCAGCCAGCCGTTATCGGGGTTGGGGGCTGCGCCGCAGATCCAACGCACCATGAAGGTCTCGGCATCGGGACCGCTGGTGCCGCTGGTGAACATCTGCACATCGCTGTAGAACTTCTGGTAGGTATCGGGGCTGGCCGGGTCGCCACCGAAGAAGACTGCGGCGTCGATATTGCGCAGCTCGGTTTCGATGCCAATCTCGCTCCACCATTGCTTGATCAGCGCCTGGGTGTTTTGGCGCACGGCATTGGTGCTGGTCTGATATTGGACGCGCAAGGGAACGCCGTTGGCTTCGCGGATGCCATCGCCATCGGTATCCATGATGCCGGCGCCATCGAGAATGGCATTCGCGCCATCAATATCCTGCGAGCAGCCCAGGTAGGTCTCCGATACATTGACGGGAGGTCCATTCACCATGTTGCAAGCGGCTTGACCGCCAGCGCCATAGAGCTGCCCGGCGATGATATCGCGGTCAATCGCCAGCGACATGGCATCGGCAACTTCCGGAATGGTCAGGAAGGGGTGGTCGTTGCTGCCGTCTGCCATCCAGACCGAGCGATCCGGGTTGTCTGGGCTGACATCGGCCTGGTTGAGCATCAGGCGCTCAACGCTAGACGAGAAGGCGACCACAACCGTGCCTTGTCCGGCTGCTTCCATGCCGCTCAAGACTGCCGGCGAAATCTGCAAGTTCCAGGCATAGTCGGCTTCGCCCGTTTCCAGCACAGCGCGCGCGGCGCTTTCGGCATCGCCACCGCCCTTGAAGACGACGCGGTCGAAGTGCGGCTTGCCCTCTTCGCGGTAGTTGGGGTTGGCTGTATAGGTGACCACATCGTTGGGACGGAACTCATCGACCATGAAGGGACCCGTGCCGATCGGCGCGAAGTTCTGGTCGGTGCAGGCCGACATGTTGGCGCCCATGCAATCGGCAAACTGCGCTGCGTTCAAGACGGGCGCAGAGCTCGAAACGAAGGGATCGTAGGGATTGGGCTTGGGCACGCCAAAGGTGATCATGATCTGGTTGCCGCCGATGTCTTCCATGCTGACCACATCGTTGTAGAAGTGCTTGGTCGAGCAGCCGCCATCTGGGTGCGTGCAATACTGCCAGGTGAAGATCAGGTCATCGACCGTGACCGGCGAGCCATCCGACCAGAGCAAGCCGTCCTTGAGCTTCCAGGTGATGGAGGTCAAATCTTCCGATACGCCGCCATTTTCCAACGTGGGGATGAATTCCGCCAGTTCGGGCACCATCGTGCCGTCGGGAGCGATATTCGCCAATGGTTCGAGGATGAGCGCGGCAGCATCAAAGTCTTTCGTACCGCCCGAAAGGTAGGGGTTCAGGATAGAAACCGCCTGCCAATAGAGAATAGTGACTTCGCTGGTATCCTGCGCGACAGCCACGCCGCCAAAGAGCGTGCTGAACAGGAACAAGCAAAGCACAAGAGCAAGTTTGATACGCATGGTAAATCCTTTCAGTAAATGGGGGTCAAATTGATACAACTTGCGCAGGCAGTATACACGATGTGG
>JAJDZQ010000102.1 GCA_022824565.1 Anaerolineae bacterium
GGCCGGACACCTTCAATTCACGACTACGGCTTACATATCCAGGATGAACTCCGCTTCAGAAGCCAGGGCTTCCAGCGCCTGCTGCGGTGTTTCTTGGCCCAGGAACATCGCCTGCCAGTGCGGCGGCTGCGAAATGCGGACTTCGTAGAAGCCGGGGCAAGCCAAGCCCAGGTTCTCTGTGCCGCGTTCCTGGATCAACGACAGTGTCAGAGCATAATTCGCATCTTCCTCCAATGGCACGCCAGCCGAAGAGCGCGCCGGGAACTGCGAGTTATTCTGCGTGTAGGTGACTTGCGCTTCGGTGGAATTCAGGAAGAGCAGGAATTCTGCAACCCACTCCATCTCATAATCCGAGCGCCCTTTGTCGAAGACGGCGAAACCGGTGGGGCCAACGCCCAGGCCAGGCACCTCGCCCTCGGCGTGCGGATAGGTTACGACAACCGGGTCCATATCTACGGTAACTTCGCCATCACGAACGCCGTTGCCAATGCGGTTGTTCAACACGCCCATGCCGCCGCCCATGATTGCGCTCTTGCCGGTGAAGAGGTTGTTCACCTGGTCGGCATACGCGGCGGTGGTGGCGTCGGAATTGATCAAACCTTCTTGGTAGAGCATGTTGACGAATTCCAGGCCCGCCAGGGTCTTCGGATCGTCAAAGCCGGTCGTGCAGTCGGCATTCCAGATCTCGCCGCCGGCACCCCAGATGAAGGCGTGGAAGTCATAATCGCCCTGCTCCGAAGCGACCTGCAAGGTGTAGGGGAAGTCGACGCCGATGCCAGCGGCTTTGATGGCGCTAGCGGCTGCGTAGAATTCGTCCATGGACCAGGCGCGGTCATCGACTGGCACCATATCGCCCAGGCCAGCTTGATCAAAGAGCGCCTTGTTGACGATCATGGCATGGTTCCAGAAGTAGGTCGGCATGGCGTGCAGCGAGCCGTCGATGGTGTATAGCTCGACCAAACCCGGCAGCAAGTCATCAATTTCTTCCTGCGGCACCAGGCCGAAGAGATCTACGGTTACGCCTTCCACGCCATAGCCAGATGTGCGCCCCAGATAATCCTTGAGGATATCAGGCGGGTCGCCAGCGGCCAGCGCGGTGGGCACCACAGTTGCCAAATCGGGCCAATCCAGCCCGCGCACTTCGACAGTGACATGCGGATGCATTTCCATGAACTGTGCTGCTTGCCAGTTTTCAAATTCAGCCAATTCGGTGAATTGCGGCAAGCTGATGGGCTGCGCCAACGCGGGGTCTGTCCAATAGGTGATGGTGACCGGTTCCTGTGCCTGCGCCGGAGCCAGCAGGACAACCAGCATAGCCGCCAGCACGAGAAGCAATTGTAGGTGTTTCATGTGAGCTCCTTAATTCAGTTAGTGGCAGATTCCTTGCGAACTGCGTCACGACGATTGAGGTCTTGCAAGTTGCTCTATCGGTTGTCTTGGCACCCCCTTGCTCATCCGAACTGGCTATCCTAAGAATGACAGACGATGAAAGGCTCAGCGATCATCTGCTGTCGCCGGATATACATTGATGACCAGGTCGCGTTCAAAGTCCATATGCGCCTGCATGGCGGCTTGCGCCCCAGCCGGATCTTGGTCGGACACAGTCTGCTGTATGTTTCGATGCAGCTTGACCTGGGATTCCCGCAGCTGCTGCAAGTCAATCGACTTGGGAAAACTGAATTCTCGCTCGCGCAAGGTTTGCGGAACAGATTGGATGGTGGCGTTGACCAGCATGACATTGAAGGGATTTTGTGACATGTCGGCCAAAGACAGATGAAAGTCGGCATGGGCGGCGAGATAACGCGGATCGCTGAAGTCATCAATGTAGCGCACATAGTCATCGAAGGTCGCGCGCCAGCTTTCGAGTTGCTGTGGTTTGGCGCGGACGGCCGCCTGCCCGGCGATCTCTACTTCAATCATCCGCCGCGCCTCAATCAGCTGCAAACGCATTGCCCGCTGCAAATCGTCCGACAGGTCTGGCTTCAATAGATCTGGAATGTAACTGTGCAGGTTGCTTTTGACATAGCTGCCATGGCCCGGACGCATCTCTACCAAGCCCATCATGACCAGGCCTTGCAGCGCCTCGCGGACGGAAGACCGGCCTACGCCCAGCATTTGCATTAGCTGACGTTCCGAGGGCAGCTTGTCGCCTGGTTGCAGCGCTCCGCTTTGGATATGTTCAACCAATTGCTCCACGATTGAGGCGACCAATGTAATCCTGCGCGGCTGCTTCAATGTTATGCCAGAATCAGCCATGCCTGCGACAACCTTGTGATATTGAGCTTGCCGGTATTCGCCTAAAATGCGGCAAGCTGCGCTCACGCGAATAGACATTCCCCAAAAAGACATCAACCTATGGACTGTCTGCTAGTCAGACCAGTCGGATGAGTCGACTAGGATTATAGCGCATGCTCTGGCTTTGTCAAATTTCTTGGGGGATGCGCTACAATTCCCAGCCAGGCGGAGACTCTTGGATGAAGAATAACAGACGTTTCTTGGTCATAGGCGGCGGCTCCATGGGCAAGCGGAGAATTCGCTGTCTGCTGGCGCATGGCGTGCCGGCGCGGGATATCCGCTTGGTCGACCCGCGTGCCGATCGCCGAGCAGAAAGCCAGGGACATTATGCAGTGGCGGGCTATGCCGACTTCGCCACTGGCTGGGCGTGGCAGCCGGATGTCGTCATCATCTCCACGCCCACCAAGCAGCATATGCGATATTGTCTGGAAGCCGCCCGCGCCGCGAAAGATTTCTTCTGCGAAATCGCCTTGTCCGACAGCCTGGATGGCGCTGCGGAATTGCTCGCGCTGGTCGGGCAACACCAACTTGTCGCCGCGCTCGGCATCAACAATCCTTGCCACGCCGTCATGCAGCAGGCCAAAGCCTGGCTTCTCGAAGAGACTTTCGGGCTGCCACTGACCTATCACATGGCTTATGGCAACTACTTGCCCAATTGGCATCCTTGGGAATCGATTCAGGATTTCTATGACGAGACGCAAATTATGGGCGTCATTGCGCAAGAGCTTGGCACACTCTACACTTTGCTGGAGACTCGTCTACAGGTTCTTTATGCGCAGTCGTCTCGTTCTGGCTCATTGGAAATCGAAGGACCAGATAATCTGCAAATCCTGGCGCGAACCACCGACGACACAGCGGTCACGCTGCAGCTGGATCTATTGCAAGACCAGCAGGTCTATGCCTATCGCATCGTCAGCGCACGCGGCGTGATTGAAGTCCAGCTATTGCCAGAGGCGCGCGCCCGACGCTATCTGAATGCGACCGGTCAATTTGACGAGGCGCTTGTGCCGAGCGGCTACACATTTGAGCAAGCCTACATCGATGAATTTGGCGTCTTCCTCGCGGCGCTAGATTCGCGCCAGGCCTGGTTTCATCCTCTGCGTGATGGCGTGCATATTCTGCGCTGCCTCGACGCTGTGAAAGAGAGCGGGGACAGCGGGCAGCAAGTTGTCATAAGCGGGTGAGGGAGCGATCGAAATGAGCTTGCAGGGCAAGACGGCGCTAATTACCGGGGCTGGGCGCGGCATCGGCCGTGGTTGCGCTCTGGCATTGGCGCGGCGGGGAGCCACCGTCGTCCTGAATGACCGTCCCAACAGCCCCGACCTGGCGGCGGCGGTCGCCGAGATCAAGAGCGTGGGCGGGCGGGCGCTGGCGCTGGAAGCAGATGTCTTCAGCCGCGCTGGCTGCGACTCCCTCTTGCGCCGAAGCCTGGAGCAGGTGGACGGGGTCGATATTCTCGTCAGCAATCCCGCCTATAGCGTCCGCGGCCGCTTCCTCGACTATGCTCCCGACATCTTTGAACAAGTCATTCGCGCGACTCTGGTCGCCGGATTTCACATCAGCCAGTTGGTGGCGCGGCACATGGCAGCCCGCGGACAGGGCGGCAAGCTCATCTACATCTCCAGTGTGCATGCTTCAATCCCGCTGCCAAACGCCGTCGCCTACAATGCCGCCAAAGCAGGCTTGAATCACATGGCGCTGTCTATCGCCCGCGAACTCATCTCCCATAAAATCAATGTCAATGTCATCGAGCCGGGCTGGATCGATACCCCGGGCGAACGGGAAAGTTTCGGCGCGGAGTACATGGCAGAGCAAGGGCGGACATTGCCTTGGGGGCGCTTGGGCAGTCCAGCCGATATTGGCAGCGCAGTCGCCTTCTTGGCATCGGCCGAGGCGGACTATATCACGGGGACAATCATGCGCGTCGATGGCGGCTATATGCACAAAGATGCTTGACAGCCTGTCGGAGGAGAGGCCACGAGTCATCAGGGAACGCACGAATCTGCAACCATTTTGGATTACACAGGGACAAGGAGACAACATTCATGAGAAAGAGCAAAGTCCTGGCGAAGTGGCGGGCTGGTCAGTTCGCTCGCTTTTGCGCGATGGGACATGTCTTGCCCTTCTTCATCCGCTACGCCGCGCACTACCGCTACGACGGCATCTGGCTGGATATGGAGCATCGCAATTTTGACGCCCGCGAGATCCAGCACTTGCAAGCGCTTTGCCATCTCTACGATATCGACTGCATGATCCGCCCGCCGACCGTGCAGCGCACCCGTCTGTACCGTTACCTGGAAGATGGCTCGGCCGGCTTGATGATTCCTTTCGTCGCCGATGCCGAGATGGCGCGGCAGATCGTAGCGGCGACCAAGTTCCCGCCCATCGGCAATCGCGGACTGGATGGCGCTGGCCTGGACTGCAATTTCGGGGGCGATACCTGGATACCCGACAGCACCTATATCGCAGACGCCAACCACGAGACCTTCATCGTCGCGCAGATCGAAACGCCAGAAGCGGTCGCCAATGCGGAAGAAATCGCCGCCGTCCCTGGCATAGACGCCCTGTTTGTGGGACCAGGCGACTTGGGTTTGCGCCTCGCTACCTATCCAGAAACCGGCTTGACAATCGACGAAGCGGTGGCGCAGGTGGCGGCTGCTTGTGACAAACACGGCAAAGTCTGGGCGCGGACGGCATCGTCGATTGATGAAGTCGACCGTTATCGTCGGCAAGGCTCGCTGATGATCCCCTATGGCGGAGACTTCGCTTTGATGAATGTCTTGCGCGAGGCCAGCGCCGAGTTGGATCAGATGCTGGCGGAATAACGACAGCGCAGCTTAGTCGGGCAGCCAGTCTGCGTATTTGCTCGCGAGCAATTGGCGGCAGGCGAGGAATTGCGCTTCGCTGAAGCCTCGATAGGGCGAGAGCAAGCGCAGGGGCATCTGCTCGAATCCGCCCAGGCGAACCCACAGTTTGTCGTAGGCGCCGTCTATTTTGCTTTCGCCCGCCAATATCGCGAACAAGTCGGCGAGCAGATCATGGAAGCCGCGCTGCAAAGTCAACATGCGGGCGTAATCCTGTGCCTGCGCCGCGGCGTAATAGGCTTTGACTTTCTGTGGACTCAGCGAGCCGAAAGTCGCCAGCAAAGAGCATTCGCCATATAAGCAGCCTTGCAAGAAATTGCCCTCGCCCAAAAAGTGCTGCAACTCGCCGACTTGGCCGACCAGCTCGGCAGCCCGCTTGTGACCGCCGCCGGTGTTCTTGGTGGCGACCAAATTGGAAAAGGCAGCAACCAGCGGACGATAATGGCGCGCTTCTAGCACCCGCCCGGCGCGTGGCAAATTGTAATGCAAGAATTGGGCTGTGGGGAAAGCGCCGCAGATATCGCTGAAAAAGATCATGACTTCGGCATCGGTCAACGCGCCCCAGGCCGGCAGCGAAATCTGAAAACTGCGGAAACCGCGGTCATAGGCGTATTGCAGTTTTTCCAGCACGATCGGCGTCGACATGCCGATCAAGCCGACCATCGGGTAGATATCCTCGCCGCGCGTTTCTTCAAAAAAGATGTCGACTATGCGCCGGAATTGCGCTTGATCCACCGCATAGCCTTCGCCGGCTGTGCCAAAAATGTAGAGATGATTGAAGTGCTGCAAAGTTGCCTGCACCGAGCGCCGAAAGACTTCTTCCAACAGCTTTTCGTTTTCATCCCAGGGAATCTCGCAAGATACCAAAATCGCCTGGGGATACCGCGTCTCTGCAGCGCTCATCTTGTCTGCTCGCTTTCCTGCCACAGCGGCAGATCGCCCGAGACATACTCGCGTTGCCACAGGTCGACAGTCGCCTCGATGAATTGCTCGACAGGCATCTCGATGTTGTTTTGCGCCATTAGCTCTGGCAGCCATTTTGTGCCGAAAGCCACATGCTGCCGCTCGTCCGCCATATCATAGCTGACATATTGCGCCGAAAGCTGGTCGCCAGCCGCTGTATATTGCGCCAGGCTGCGTCGCCGATGCGGAAAGGCATGCGCTTCATTGCCGCGCGTAAGCAGACAATATTGTGTCGCCGCGTCGTATTGCGAGCGCCACTGATAAATGCGCGTATTTTGCGGGACTGTCGTGTAATCAAGCCCGTGCCGCCGCAGCCAGTCTATGCCCAGCTGGCAATGGCGCGTTTCGTCATAACAATGCCGCGCCGAATCGTAAACGAAGCCCCAGGGCATCTCGGGCGACAGATGAATGATCAGCGCAACGGTTTCCGCCGCCAGCATTTCTTGGCTGTAATTCTCGAATTCGTCCAATCGACGCGCCGCTTCGTCAATTTGTCTGCGGTCTTCCGCATCGCCCCAGTGGCGTTGCAGGATGCGAAAACGTTCGTCGCGGGCGGCTTGCAGAGGCGTGCGGAAGGGGCTGCGCACAGCGGGTCGCGCTGGTTTCTGGCTGCGGGGCTCGGCGCCGCTGATGCCGCCAGCATGAGCCAGCAGCGCGGCCAGGTAACATTCCCAGTCGCTGGCTGGTTGCCCGGCGAATTCTGCCTCAGCCCAGGCGACATGCTCGGACTCGTCCAACTGGATATGCTTGAGCGCGTATCGTGTGGGCGCGTCGGGATTGGCGAAGGTCTGTTGGCTGTGCCAGCGATAGCTTTGCAGCAGAGCCGGCTTGATGACGCGGAACAAACCGGCCAGCAGGCTATGTTCATCGGGCGCGTGCATCGCCTCGGCCATCAGTTCTTCCAAAGCGGGGTCGTCTGGCGGGCGGAAGGCTGGTGTCTGCACCTCGCGCAGTCGCTGGAAGAGATGCTGCACATGCTGCGCTTCTTCCCACAAGAATCGCCCCATCGCCAGCTTGTATTCCATGCGCCCGGCGGCCGGCAGCCAGGCAGCGAGGATGCGGATGGTCTCGTATTCGACAAAGCGATAACGATTCAGCAGGCGCTTGTTGCGCGCCATATCGACTTGTTCAGCGGGTTTGACGATCTGCATTCCTTGCCTCCCTTTCTGCTCCTTACCACGCGGTCCAGCCACCATCCACCAAGATATTCTGCCCAGTGATGTAGCTGCCAGCGTCGCTCGCCAACAGCAAGACGACGCCCTTGAGTTCTTCTGGCTGGCCCATCCGCCCCAGCGGCACTTTTGCCTCCAGGCGCTTGATGAAGCCGGGATGCGCTTCATCGATGGCCGGTAGCTTGGGAAATGGACCGGGGCTGATGCAATTGACGCGGATCTTGTCGCGCGCCCAATACACCGCCAAATGTCGCGTCAGATGCACCAGGCCGCCTTTCAGCCCATGATAATTCGGCGGGCTGTTGATGCCCAAGCCTGCATACGCTTCGGGGTAGCTGGCGACCACGCCGTACATGCTGCCGATGTTGATGATAGAGCCGCCGCAGCCACGCCCGCGCATGTGCAGGGCAATATCCCGCGCCAGCACAAAATAGGCGGTCACGCCAACATGATAGGCTTGGTCGAAATCGTCGGCGGTGGCGCTGTCGATATCGGCGGGTGGACCCCCATAGGCGTTGTTGACCAGGATATCGATCGCGCCCAGGTCCTCGACGACGGCGGCCACAAAAGCGGGGATGCTATCGGTGTCGCCTTGTGAGAAAGCCAATCCCAGATGCCCGCTGCCCGGCAAGCTGGCGGCGAAAGCCTCGGCCTGGGCTGCATCCCGACTGGTGACGACCAGGCGCGCGCCCGCTTCTGCCAGGGCTCGGCTCATCGCAGAACCAAGCCAGCCGGCCGCGCCTGTGACGATAGCGACTTTGCCCGTTAGGTCCAGCAAATGTTGGACATTGCGTTCTGGCACCTGCATGGGAACCCTCCGTCTAGGTTGGCTGCTTGAACAATTGAAAGGCATTGTTGAAAAAGATATCTTCGATTTGCCCCGCAGTTAGGCGCATTCTCCAGCAAGCCAGCCGCAGCGCGCGCAGGGATTCCAGGCCGACCAGCACCGGCTGCAACTCGGTGTGCTTCTCCGCCAATGTCAGCTCATCGGCATAAATCCAGTGGAAAGAATCGCCGATGGCCACGCAGCGCCCGCGCACATGGCTGACTGGGAAGTCAGACCCGTACAGCAAGCGCTCGTGCCCCAGCAGATCGATAATCGCTTCGAATGCGCCGGCTTCTGTAACCGCCGATGTATCAAAGAAGACATTGTCCAGGCCGCGCAAGCTGGCGATGCCCTCAATGGTGTGCCAGGGATTGAAGCCACGCCCGGCATGCGCCAATATCAGAGTCATATCCGGATACCGTTCACAATAGCGGCGGATGGTCGTTTGGTTGAGCGGGTCGGCCAGGGCGCGCTCCCGCACCATGTGCAAGGTGATGGCCAGCCCCAGCTCGCCGGCGACCGCGACCTGTTCTTCTGGCAGATAGGCTTCTATCGGCGCTTCCCATGTGCGCTCGTGATTCTGCGCCATTGTATGATACGGCTTCAGCCCGACGAAGCCTTGTGCTTGCACGGTATGGATGATCGCTTCGGGGGACATTTCGGGCGCGATGATCATCTGCCCGAAGTTGTTTTCCCGCGGCGACTTGCGGATTTCTTCCGCGACGAATCGGTTGTTGCCAGCGCGGTCGCCGTTGAAAGCCAGGCCGAAGAAGAGCCCGCCGCGCGTGCGCCTGCCCGGATGAATCCATTCGATGAGCTCGTAATAGGCAGTCAGATCCAGCCGCGCAGGTCCCTGCACATAAGCAGCCGGCAAATGGTCAAAATGGGCATGACAGAAAAGATGGGCGTGGGCGTCGAAGATCTGGTCGGGCACGAAGGGCTCGATATCGCGCCTGATGAAGTCGCGGTCGGCTTGTGTCAGTTTCCAGCTCGTCATCATAGTCGTCCTCGCAGCCTCGACAGCGCTTGTAGCCAGCCTTGGCCGCCACTAAAGCGACAAGCGCGCATAGTGAATATCCATCGCTGTTTGGTCGCCGGCATAATAAACGACCAATACATCGCCGTTGCCCAAGGTCTCGGCATAGGGCAAGCCATATGACCAGATGCTCATGTCATCCAAAGTGGCCGAGACCCCGAGCCGGTTGCTTGCCGATTCGCCGTGCTGGTAAATCACCATTTCGCTGGCTGGGTCAAAGTCGGCCGCGGCATCCAGCGCCAGACGAGCGCGGATTGAGCGGCTGCCGAAACGGTCGACCCAAGCCAGGACAACTCGCCCATCGGGCAGCATGGCTGGGTGACCGGCTTGGTCGGCGAGGCCGATGTCCTGCGCCGAAGACCAAGTGCGCCCCGAATCTTGGCTCAGACGCCGACGGATCGGGCAATAGCGCCCGGCCACGCTGTCATAAATCCAGGCGAAACTGACCAAACGTCCATCAGCCGCTACAGCCAGGCGCAGGTCCCAATGGAATATCCGTCCAGACCGATCGAAGCCAGCATCGCTCGGCGCGCCCCAAGTCATTCCGCCATCGTCGGAGCGCAGCGTGACGACGCGCTGCAACCACTTGGACGCATCGTCATACTGCTTGTTTGTTTCGATTGACAGCAACAGCGCGCCATCCTCGAGCCCTAGCAGAGGGTTCGTCAGACTGGGCGGTCCGAGGTCTGCGGGGAGGCATACGGGTCGCCAAGCGCTCCAACTGCGCCCGCCATCATAAGAATCCGCCAGAAAGACGCCCATCGGCAAGCAGCCTTCTGTGCGCGGGTTGAAGAGTGGGGCGCCCGGCTGCGTCTCGCGGTCGATCCACAGCGAGGCGGCCAGCAAATGCCCTTCATCAGCCTCGGTCAAATAAACGACCCGCAAAGAACTCGCTGCGCCGCCAACGGTCGCCTTGGAAAACGCATTCGCCATTTGCCGCCAGCGCCGTCCGCCGTCCGTCGAGCGATACAGCTCGACCCATTCATCGGCGCAGTCTTTGTTGCTGCCTCGCCGACAGGTCATCAGCAATGTGCCATCTTGGCAAGCAAGCACGGCTGGAAATGTGTAGACAGCGCGCTCTGTGCCGGGCACGCTTTGGGTGATGCGGCCTGCGTCGATGATCTTCACAGCAAATCGCTCCTCGCCCGCCTCAGCGAACCAAGCGCCGGAAGGGCTCTTTGGTCAAGTCACTTTCCAGCAGCGCCAGCAGATCGCCGCTTGCCAAGCCCGCCTGGATAAGCGAGAAGACTTCCGCAGCGCAAGTTGCCGTCCACTCGATATCGGCCTGCGAATGCGCCAAGGTGGCTTTGAAGCTCATATTGCAGTGTATGCCGCGGCGCGCCATCTCTTGAATGAAGATGGTGTTGGCAGCCGCGCGTAGTCTCTCGTCGGGCAAATCCAGCTGGATCACCGGATTCCAAAAAACGCCGCCACAAGCGCCCGCCAAACCAGCCTCCCGCAGCGCTTGATTCAGGTGTTTGATGAGCGCCTGGCCGATTGCCTCGAAGCGCTGGGCAGAATTCCGCCGTTCGAGCTCGCGGATGGTCGTCAGGCTGGCGACGAGACCGAGGTTGTCGCTCCAGTAGGAGCTCGAAATGAACATGCGGCTGGCTGGTTCCATCACCGCGCGCGAACCTACCACGACACCCATCGGATAGCCGTTGGACATGGCTTTCGCGAGTACGGTCATATCGGGCTTCACATCCAGGTAGGCTTGCACGCCACCGACGCGCGGCCGAAAACCACAAGAGACTTCGTCAAAGATGAGCACAGCCCCATGCGTCCGCGCCAACTGCTGCACGGCTTCCAGGTAACCGGGCGGCGGCAATTCTGTGCGCATGGGTTCCATCATGATGGCGGCGACCTCGCCTGCATGCGCAGCCAGCAAGTCGCGCAGCCCGGCCAAATCTCCCCAAACGAAAGGCAGAGCCGTGCCCGCCAACTCTGGGGGTACGCCGATCGGCTCGATGCCGGCGAAGGGAAATTCGCCGCTGGCCGGGTCGACCAGATAATTGGCGGACTGATACCAGTCATGCCAGCCGTGATAGCCGCTGAAGAGGATCAGGTTGCGGCCTGTCGCGCCCCGAGCAATGCGCGCGGCTACTGCGTTCGCCTCGCCGCCGCCTTTGGTATAACGGGCCATCTCCGCGCTGGGGATTACCGCGTTCAGCAATTCTGCCAGCTCGATTTCCAAGGCGCTGTTGAGGGTGAAGATGCTGCCACGGTCGATTTGTTGCTTGACAGCGCTGTCGACGATCGGGTCGGAATGGCCCAAGATGATGGTGCCGACGGCATTGACCCAGTCAAGGTACTCATTTTCATCGACATCGACGAAGCGAGCGCCCTTGGCTCGGACCGCGTATATCGGGCTGTGGCCATGCGCAAATTGGCTCGACCGCCGGCTGATCAACTGCGTGCGCCCGGGGATGAGCGCTTCGGCTCGCTGGTACAATTGTAGCGAGTGCGCCACGCGTTGGTTGTCTGGCATGTGAAAGCTCCTCTTGCAGACCGCTTGTCGAGCCAGGAGAGCATAGCCAACGGCAGCTATCCTTGCCAATGCGTTTGCCTGGGCGGGCCGGGCAATTGGTATGCAGGTGCGCGCCCATGCTACATAAGCACCGGCTACACCAAGAAGCATGCGCAGGCTTCGCGCGTTCCTATTGACTCCGCAAACAAATATGTCCAATAAAGTAATGCAACAAAATGCAGGAACGTCGTAGGGGCGACTCTTGAGTCGCCCACCTGTACAATGGTGCCGTAGTGGACGAGACAAGTCGCGCGCCTAGAGATTTCGTATCAGAATTGCATCGCCCTTTTTCGCATGACTTACTTGACGCTACTCAGACTCTCGGTGGTGAAAGCGCATTTTTTGCTGCGATTAGCTTGGGGGCAGAGGCGCGTGGCGGCAGTGATAAGATAGGCGCATGTGCGGCATCTGCGGCGTAATCCACTTTGATGACCAGCGGCTCGACGAGCGCGCGCTGTCTGCTATGAACGGACTGCTGCGGCACCGTGGTCCCGATGGCGCAGGCGCATTTATCGCTGGCGGCGTGGGCTTGGCCATGCGTCGGCTCAAGATCATCGACATCGCCGGCAGCGACCAGCCCCTGCAAAACGAAGATGGCGCGATCCAACTGGTCTTCAATGGCGAAATCTACAATTATCGCGACTTGCGTCGACAGCTCGGCGCGCGTGGCCACCGCTTCCACACCGATGGCGACGGCGAGACAATCGCCCACCTGTATGAAGACCTGGGCGCTGCTGCGGTGGGGGAGCTGCGCGGCATGTTTGCTCTGGCGCTTTGGGATGGGCGCAAAAAGAAGTTGCTGCTGGCGCGCGACCGACTCGGGCAGAAGCCCCTCTACTATTATCACGACAGGCGCAGCTTCGTGTTTGCCAGCGAGATCAAGGCGTTGCTGGCGCATCCCGCTGTGCCGCGAATCTCCCGCTTTTCGCCGGACGACCCCGCTGCATTGCGAGACTATTTGAGCTTCGGTTATATCCCCGCGCCCGCTACCGCTTTCGCTGGCATCAAGCTGCTAGAGCCAGGCACAACCTTGCAAGTCGACCTGGCTGGGGCTGCGCAAAGCCGCCGTTATTGGATACCGCCCCCGCAAGCCCCGCCCGCCAATGCGCAGGCCGCCGACTACCGGGCCGCATTGCGCGCGCAGTTGGACGAGGCGGTCAGGTTGCGCCTGGTCAGCGATGTGCCGCTGGGGGCGTTTTTGAGCGGTGGCTTGGACAGCAGCCTCATCGTCGCGCTGATGCGCCGCCACAGCAATGCCGAGATCAAGACATTCAGCATGGGTTTCGCGGGCGACGCCAGCTTCGACGAAACAACGTATGCCGAGGCAGTCGCGCGCCATCTGGGCACCCAGCATCAATCTTTCCGTGTCGAGCCGCTGTCGCTGGACTTGTTGCCGAAGTTGGTCTGGCAGCACGACCAGCCCTTTGCCGACAGCAGCGCCATCCCGACCTTCCTGGTCAGCCAGCAGACGCGCGAGCATGTCACCGTGGCGCTGACGGGCGATGGCGGCGATGAGTTATTCGCTGGCTACGAGCGCTTCTATGCCGCGCAGTTGCTGCAACGACTGGCTTTTGTGCCCCCGCCGATCATGCGAGGACTGTCGCGGCTGCTCGAGCGATTGCCCGAAGGCACAGCCTATGCTGATCGTGCCCGGCGGGCGCGCCGTTTTTCGCGGGCAGCCGGCTTGCCTTTGCGAGATGCCTACTTCGACATGGTGCGCGTGTTCAGCGCCGAACTGCTGGACGAAATCGTGCCGGGCGTTCGAGCAAACGCTCCCAGCCTGGCTGCCTGGATCAATCCGCGCCAGGCGCATCGTGTGGCGGCTCTGCTGGAAGCAAACCTGACCAGTTACCTGCCCGATGACTTGCTAATCAAAGCCGACCGCTGCAGCATGGCCGCCTCGCTAGAAGTGCGCGCGCCCTTCTTGGATCATCAACTGGCGGAATATGCGGCGAGCATCCCATTCAATCTCAAGCTGCGCCGCGGACAAACCAAGCATATCTTGAAAGAAGCCGCGCGCGACCTGCTGCCCGCTGACATAATCGACCGCAAGAAACATGGCTTTGGCATCCCGCTGGGCGCTTGGCTGCGGCGGGATATGCGCCCGGTGCGCGACCTGCTGTTGAGCCGGCGAGCGCGACAACGCGGCCTGCTGCAGATGCGCGCAGTCGAGCGGCTGATCGTCCAGCACGAAAGTGGGCAGCGCGACAACAACCGGCAGCTTTGGGCGCTGCTGACATTGGAAGAGTGGCATCGGCAGTTTGTGGATGCGGAAGTGCTGCGCGAACCCTGAGGACAACCAGCACAAGAAAGCACAGAGGAAAAAGAGGACACAGAGAGCACAGAATTAAATGCCAGCAGGTCATGCCTCAAACGGGCAACGCCGCTCAAATTTCGAAACTGTAGGGGCGCGACTTGTCTCGCCCACCACAGCGCAATGGTTCGTTTGGGCGACTCAAGAGCCGCCCCTACGCCGTCCCTTGTATTTGTTGCATTACTTCCTTGAGGAAAGCTAGTCCAGCGGCACAATTTTGACGCCTTGCCGCGCCTCGTGCAGCCGCTGCGAAAATTGCGCGTCGATGTCTGCGGGCAGCCGCGCGCAGCCGATATGCTCCAGCGTGAAAGATGCCGCCGCCGCGCCATAACAGCCGGCCGCCGCGATGTCGTTTTTGCGCCGCCAACCGACCACAAAGCCGCCGCAATAGCTATTGCCCGCGCCCGTCTGGTCGATGACTTCGGTCACCGGCAGGGCGGGGATATGCCAGGCGCAGCTTTCGCCCCGGCGCGCCACCAGGCTGCCCTGTTCGCCCATGCGCAGCGCCACAACTGCCGCCCCGTCCGCCAGCAGCCGCCGCACAATCGCCACCTCGTCAGCCAGGCCTGTCATCGCCTGCGCCTCGTGCAAGTTGGGCGAGACGATATTGGCCTGTCGCAAGCCGCCGAGAAAGCGCGCATAATCAGCGCCCAGCATGAAGGCGCGAGTCGGCTCCCAGAGCAACGTCGCCGCGGGGAAGCGCCTTCGCCAGCCAGGCACATATTCCGGCTGTCGCAGCAGGGTGATGCCAGCGGCGCTTGTGAAGGGCAGTGCGGGGCTGTCGGGCTGGGGCTGGTGCATGAAAGGCTCGATGACGTCGACGCGGAAGATCTCGTTGCGCCGCCCGTCCCATTCGAAGATCTGCCAGGCGCGCACTTGTTTGTTGGGGGTCCAAACCAGGCCGCTCGTGTCGAAGTCGGCAGTCAGACGAGCGCGCACATCGGCGGGCAAGTCCTCGCCCACCAATCCGACCAGCGCGGGTTTCTCGCCGCAGGCGGCCATTCCATAGGCTGCGTGTGTGCCGCCACCGCCCAGCACGTCCATGCTCGTGCGGCCATCGGGATAGACGATGTCGTCAATGATGATGCTGCCAACGGCGAGAAAGTCGGGCGCGGGCATTTTGGTTTCCTTTGGCTGGCGTCGGCGCAATAAGCTACATCGCCATATTCACTGACGGACAAGAGCGCAGGACCTGTTCAAGCGCCGCCTGCTCGCGGCTGTCGACCGAAAGCTGGTATTTCGTTTTCACTTTGATAATCATATCGGCATACCAGCATTTGTTGCGCGCCGGCGTCCATTCTGCGAAGTCCTTGCCGCTCTTCTGATGGCGGTTTACGCTGGGCGAGGCGAGCGTGAGATTCAGCAAATCACGAGCGAATGATTTGCGAGTCTGCGCGTCGGCGGCGCACAAGCCACTATCATGCGCTTCCGACTTCGCCACAATATGTTCGATATCTGTTTCGCGGGTACTAATGAAAAGTGTCCCTGTGTACGGTCCATAAATGCGACCGCCCATCCTCGCCACAATCTGCGATTCAAGGGATTGTGAATGGGGATAGTCGTCTGAATCATAAGGCGAGCAACGTTTTTCTGGCGCGATGTTGAGGCTTTGCAGCGCGTCCAATGCCTGCTGAACGGCGTTGTTGCTCGTGGCTCGCGTGGCAACTGGCGTAGCGGTCACGAGCGGCGCTTGTGGTTTTGTTGCGCTGATGAAGTCGGTCTGCGCGATCCAGCCCACTTGGATGTCCAGCCAGCAATAGACTTCGCCCTGGCGCGATGCCACAACATCATAACGTTCGCCCAGCGGCGTGCTGCCAAGAATCCGGGCGGCAGTGGACGGCTGCTGGCGGATATTCATTTCGCCGCTAACCCAAGCCTGGCTGTGTCGATAGCAGCCGGAAACGTCCGATTTCTGGGCGGACACAGTTTTCTCGGCTGTCTCACCGACGACCGCCGTTGCCTTGGCGCTCACCGCGGCGCTGGCGACAGTGGCATTTGCGGTCCGCTCGCTTCCAGTCGCTTGCAACTTCGGAGTGGCGCTTACGACAGTGGCGCGATCAGTTGCCGTTGCCTTGGCGCTCTCCGCGGTGCTGGCGGCTATCGCTTGCAAGCGGGCTTCTGTTGCGACGCGGGTCGTGGTCGGGCTGGAATCTAGGGGCGTGAATAGCGTACAGGCGAATCCAACGACGAAAGCCCAAAATATCAGCTTTGAAAAGCTGAGGCGCTGCCGGGAGCGCCGCCGCCCCTTATTATTGTAGAGCTTCATGTCCTCCCTATGTTAGCGCAGGGGCGCCGCGATCTGCCGACTGGTATAGATGGCGCTGGCTTCGTCCGCCCGCCCGCCGGCAAAGTCGCAGAAATAGGGCGTAGCGAGGACTTCGGCGCGGGTAGCCGCAAAAAGCTCGCCAGGAATGCTGTAGACTAACGAGGCATAGCGCTCGGGCACAGCGGCCGGGATAGGCAGCAGCGTATCGACAACTTGCGCGATCTCGCCAGCAGCCGCGTGTGCTGCCAGCGCCAGCGGACGCCCGATGCTCTGGGCGGCGCGCGCAACTTCGGCCATGCGGTCGGCATCGAAGCCATTGGCGCACAACAGCATGATCGGGATATTCGGCTCGGAAACAAAGTACTGCAAATGCGACCATTCTTCGGTTTCTTGCGCCAGGGCGGCTTCTCCAGTCGCTTCCAGCAGCTTGGCGGCGCTGAACATCGCCACGCCATACAGGGGGCCTGCCCCTACGAATTCAAACATGGGCGCGTTTCGCCAGTCGGCGGTCAACTGATCAACGACCGGTTGGCAAGCGTCGATAGTCGCTTCAATCGCCTCCGCCAGCGATTGTATGGCGGCGCGTTCGGCATCGGCTGCGCGGGTATGCAGGTGTCCACGCACTTCGCCAATGCGCAGAGCCGCCATCAAGAGAGCGACTTGCGAAGCCAGGTAGCTGCGCACGCCGGGCACGACAGCGACTTGCATATCGCTGGGCAAGGCGGGCACGGCAGTTTCTAGCACAGCATCGGCGACCGTACCCAGCGGACCGCCCGGATTGCCCGTCAAAGCCACGGTTGTCGCTCCCGCTTGTCGCGCCATATCCAGCGCCTCGATGGTGCGGCTGACCTTCCCCGAAACGGATACGCCGATGACGAGGTTGGTCTTGGGTCCGCTGGCGGGCAGGTAGCCAGCTGTGTAACGGCTGAACGGCAGCGAGCTTGTCGCTTGGGTCGGCACGCCGGTCAATTGATGAAAGGCCAACTCCGCGCCGACCGGGGCATGGTGGCTATCGCCGCAGCCGACCAGGTAGATGCGCTTGACCGACCTGCAGATTTCAAAGTCCAGCGCGCGGCGGGCGGCGGCGTCAAAGGGGCGGGCAGTCTCGCGGACGAGCGCGGGCAAGGTGTAGATTTGCTGGTGCATGGGGGAGCGGGGCATGGGGTGGGTTCCTTCCTTTAATGCGATTGCTCTTTTGTAATGCGATTGCTCTTATGCGTCCTGGTAGACGTTACAGGAGAGATAAGTATAATTGTGGTGGCATATCCTCGACTAATACAAGATAGAAAGAATCAACAGGGTGACTGACACGCCTCTGGCTGCAAAGCTCAGCGACATATTGACTCGATATCAGAAATCCTTTGTCCAAAAGTCATATAAAGACGAAAATGAAGACCATGATGTCTTGATGGACGTGTTTGGTTTAACTCCAGAAATAAAGCGCGAGAATCGTCAGTATTGGGGGCGAGAATTGGGTAAGTGTTGGGAGTTGATCGTATCGTGCGTATTTGAGGAACTGCGCGAAGACTTCGGACTTGCGCTAAAGGTTGGCAATGATGAACCTTGCGATTTCACATTTGGTCCATTCGCAGTTGATACCAAATACCGCATCGGTTCGGGCGATTCGGGTACGCTCAAGAAGTTTCGCTCCTACGGACCCTTGCTGCGAGAACGAGGATATGAACCGATATTTTTGATATTGCGAGAAGATAATCTACCTGCGGCGATTACAGCTTGTCGCGCGGGAACATGGAACGTGCTCACTGGCAGAGCGAGTTTTGACTTCATAAGTTTGCATACCGGCTTTGATCTATATTTGTTTCTTAGCCAAATAGAGGGCGACTTTCAGGTAGATCGATAGTCTCTACACCTACTCTGGAATCATTCTGATTTCGATTTGTCAAATCCCCGTCTGATAACAGACGCCTCTCTATAATGGAGATATATTCTGGCACAATTTCAATGCCGACATAGCTTCTGCCAAGATTCTTGGCAGCCAGGAGTGTAGTGCCTGAGCCAGCGAATGGATCTAGCACGATATGTTTGCCTGACGGTGGCACAAACATTTCAACGAGCTTCTCCATTAGCGCCAGAGGCTTTACTGTGCAGTGAACATTGAATTCTTCTTCTTTGCCTTTTTTGATATTCTCAATGATGTTTGACTGAAATGACCCGTCTGCATTGTCTGTGAAAAATAAGCCAACTTCATGATTGACGAAAGTGGTAAAGTAATTCTGTTCCAGCGGTTTTTGCAAGATGGCAATAGCTTCCCACTCATTTCTGAGGCAACTGTGCCACCCCCTCCAAATTTCATATTCAGCATGTTTCTTCTGTTTCAGTTTCGAGCTTAAGTTTAACCCTTTTGGTATTCCGCTTGGACGGCGATACACAATGCAGTCGCGTGCATAAAATCCCGCTGCTTCTAAGGCAACTTGAACATGAGCTACTGTTCTTGTACTGTTGAAGACTGCAACGATACCGCCTGGCTTCAAAACACGAAAAACTTGTTTACCCCATTCTAAACACCAGCTCTGATAGTCCAATATATTTTTTCGATTTCTTTCGTACCATCTCTCATTTCTCACTCCGCCTGCCAAGCCGCTTCCATACGGGATATTCTTGACGAGAATCTTGCTGCCGTTCTCCCGCGCACGGCCTGTCCGCCGTTTAATTTCATCGGCATCCCATTTGTGGCCAACAAACTCATAATTATAAGGAGGATCGGTTATGCAGGCAGAAATAGACTGTTCCGTCAATTCTGACAGGACATCACGACAATCGCCCAGGATGATCTGCTCGGTACGATCCATTGCGTCCCTCAAAGCTATTCACATTTTGCCTATTGTACATCGCCAAATCAAGCGGGACGACTGGTCGCTCCAGTAGTGTTGCGCGCCTGGTTAAACACTGCCTCAACCAACGCCCCCAGCCAGGCCACCGCAGCCGCCACATCGCCCAGCGCCGCAGTCTCTTCGGTGGTATGCGCATTCAGCAGCGGCACGCCCACCAGCCCCAGGCAGCGCGTCCACAGGCTTAGAAGCATGTCATCGCTGCGCGACACATAGCCATAATCGAGCTGCACAGTCTGCGGCCGCCGCGCGTTCACCTCTGCCGCCAGCTCTTCGGCCCCCGCCTGCAAGTCCATGGGCACGACCGAGCCGCGGCCAGCGCCCGAAACAAACGCGTGCGATGCGCCCAGGCCGGGTGGATGCCCCGCATGCGCATTGTGCGCGTCTATGTTGATGAAGCCCAGCCGCGGTGGAGCCAACTCGCCAGCCAGCCGCGCCGCGCCTTGCCCAAACAAGCCGCTGGGTGGCGCTTCTTCTTGATCGGTGAAGGCGAAGAGCACCCGTCCCGACAGACTCTGCTCGCGCAATGCCTGCGCCGATAACAGCCCGATCAGCACGCCCAGCGCATTATCCAGTCCCGTGCCGATGATGAGACCGTCGCGCAGCTGCGGCCTTGCCTGCATCATCACGCTATCGCCCCAGCGCAACTCGCCTCGCTCTGCCAGGAATGTGATGCGCAGTTCGCCACTTTTTGTTTGGAAACGCAGCCGCCCTTGCGCCGCCACAACCACGCGTCCAGCCGCGAAGCGCAGCGCCAGGCCCGCGCATTGGTAGTCGTCGCCGGGCACGCGGATGGCGCAGAGCGGATACAGGGTCGCTTCCGCCAGGTTTCGGACGCGGAAGCAGGGACGGTCCATGTGCGCGGTGATGAGCAGGTCCAGCGGCACCCCAGCTTCTCCGACAGTGATGCCCAGATTGCCCGTGCTGCCGATGGGCGCGCAGGCCATTCCCAGCTCGGCCGCGATCTCTTGGATCACGCCGCCGACAGCGCCGGGCAGCAGGCAGCTGTTGTTGGGCGCGGGCGCAGCCAGCAGTCGGGATAGGTAGGTGTGGAGGCAGTTGGGATTCATGATTTCATAACACAGAGCACACAGAGAGCACAGAGATTATTGCCACGGAGGCGCAGCGACACAACGTAGTTCATTTCAAAATCCTGTAGCTCGCGTCTCTTTCGATTCTACCCCTTCCCCATGTCAATTGGGAAAGGCGACTTGTCGATAAACCCGTGCGATTATGGCTAATCTATTGGTAATCGCTCATCAGAATTCATCTGCTCTAAATGCGCTCCCCCTCCTTGACTCGTCGGGGAGGGGGTTAGGGGGTGGGGTAGACCCTCCCTGATGCGTCGGGGAGAGGGCTGGGGGTGGGGTAGACCGGCCGGCGTTCATGCCTGCGCCAGGGCTTCGACGAACATGGCGTGCACGCCGTCGGTGTCCAGCGCCTGCACGATGCGGACATTGGGCTGCTGGCTGCTGATGCCCGTGTAGTCGATGACGGTCTGCCCGCGGGTGTGCGCGCCGTTCAGTTCGACCGTCACATAATGATCGCTGCTTTGTTTGATGAGTTGCGGACGCAGGGTGACCGCCATAGCCAGCGGATCGGGCAGCAGATAAGCCGGACGCGCATAAGTAGTCTGCAATCGGTCGGCGGTTGCCTGGGAGATGCTGCGGAAGAAGCGCCCGTTGGTCGTTTCTATCGCGCAAAGCTGATTGAACTTGTCCCAGGCGAATCCATGCTGGAGTGTCGTCTCCCAGCTGAGCATGGTGCTGTGAGGGAAAGCGTCCAGAGCGATGCAGGCGGCTTCGGGATCGGTATAGATGTTGTATTCGGCGGTGAGGCCTGGCGTATTGCCTTGCGCGGCGATGGTGCCGCCCATGAAAACGAATTGTTTGATGCGCGTGGGAAAGTCGGGGTCGAGCCGGGCGGCCATCGCGATATTGGTCAAGGGTCCCAGCGCGATCAATATCAGTTCACCCGCGTATTCCCGCGACAGCCGCAGCAGCGCCGGCACAGCATGTTCGGCTTGCAACGAGCGAGTCAGGGCGGGACGGTCGTGGTAGCCGCCCAATCCGTCCTTGCCATGGAACTCGGCGGCGTCTTCCCAGGGCTGGACGAGGGGGCGGTCGCAGCCGGCATACACAGGCACATTGCGATTCATGACCTCCAAAATGGTCAGCACATTGGGGTTGACCTGGCGAATATGCACATTGCCGGTCAGTGTGGTGATGCCCACAACATCCACGCCCGGCTCGCAAAATGCCAGCATGATGGCCTGAGCGTCGTCGACGCCGGCATCGGTATCAATGAGCAGTTTTGTCATGCCGCAACTCCTTCTCCCGGTTTGGGCTGTATTGTAACCATAGAAGCCATACCAGGTAAGCATGCGAGACTTATACACAAAGGCACAAAGGGCAGAGAGAGGTTTTTGCCAATCCAGGCTGATGTGTCTATAATAGGCTCATCAGCAGCCATGCTGACATCGCTAACCCCTAATGGAGGAACAACATGAGAAAGCTAAGTTTTCTATTGGTAGTTGCGCTCGTCTTCCTGACTGCCTTCGCCGCGACCGCCCAGGATCCCCTGCGCGTGGTTTCGGTGGTCAATGGCACGCTGGGCGACAAGTCTTTCTTCGACAGCGCGCAACGCGGCATGGATGCCATCGCCGATGAATACGATATCGAGATTGACACCGTCGAGCTGGGCATCGACCCCGCCAACTGGGAGCCAGGCTTGCTGGATGTCATGTCCGACAGCGACTCCTACGACATTCTCATCGCCGGCACCTTCCAGATGATCGACTATCTGGCCGCCAACGCGCACTTGTATCCCGACAAGTACTTCATGTTCTACGATGCGCCTATGCCCTACGACAACATGGATGTCTGCGTCGAGGCCTGCGCCAATGTCTATTCGATGACCTATGCGCAAAACCAGGGCTCCTTCCTGGCTGGCGTATATGCCGCCGCCATCACCACCAGCATGATGGAAGGCACGAACGATGCCCCGATCATCGGCGCGGTCGGCGGGCAGCAAATCCCCGTCATCGATGACTTCATCGTCGGTTACGAGCAGGGCGCTTGCCTGGTCAACCCCGATACGCAGAGCATCGTGCAGTATGCTGGCAGCTGGAACGACCCGGCGCGTGGCAAAGAAATCACCCTGGCCATGTACGAGCAGGGCGCGGACATCGTCTTCCAGATCGCTGGCGGCACCGGCGTTGGCGTCTTCGAAGCCGCGCACGAACAAGCGCACTATGCCATCGGCGTCGACAGCGACCAGGCTACCATCGTCGCCGAAACCGACCCCGACCAAGCCGAGCGCATCTTGACCAGCATGATGAAGAATGTCGACAATTCGATCTTCCGCGCCGTCACCCTGCACCTGGATGGTGAGCTTCCCTATGGCAGCGCCGAGAGCCTGGGCATCCCCGAAGGCGGCGTGGGCTTGGCGAAGAACGAATTCTATGATGCCGCCACATCCGACGACATCAAAGCCCTGGTCGAAGCGGCCGAGGCAGCTGTGGTCAGTGGCGATATCGAAGTGCAGACCGTGTTCACCAGCGAAGACATGATGGCGGCTGTGGGCACTGCCTGCGCCGATATGTCGACCGCTGGCATGAGCATCGACGACATGATGATGGATGATATGTAGGGGAACCCCCCTCCAGTCCCTCCATTGCTATGGGGGGAAGTTGTTTGCGGCCTCGTCTTGATTTCAAGCGAAAGTCGCAAAAGTGTTCGCTCCCCTTCCCTGATGCTTCGGGGAAGGGGCGCTAGGGGATGAGGTAGATGTGCGGCGTAAGGTCGTCTGCCGGCTATGAGCGCGGTCTTTTCCAACGAGCGTGAGCTGGTTGCGCCGGAACTTGCCTTGCCGCCGCAGCTTGTGCCCAACACGCGCTTGCAGATGGACGGTCTGGAACTGCTAGGCCAACTGCCTGCCGACAGCATCCCGGTCGCATTTCTCGACCCGCAGTATCGCGGTGTCTTGGACAGACTGGCCTATGGCAACGAAGGCGAGACCCGGGGCAGACGTCGCTCAGCTTTGCAGCAAATGACGGAGAAGACGATTGCGAAGTTCGTTAGCGGCATCGATCGAATTTTGTCCCCAAGCGGGCATTTGTTCCTGTGGATGGACAAATTCCACCTCTGCCAGGGTTTCACGCACTGGCTGGCTGGCACGCGCCTGCAGATAGTTGACCTGGTCGTCTGGGACAAAGAACGGATGGGCATGGGCTATCGCACGCGGCGACAAACTGAGTTCTGCGCCATCTTGCAAAAGCAGCCTCGGCGGGCAAAAGGTGTCTGGAAGCTGCATGACATTCGCGATGTCTGGCGGGAAAAAGTGGACACATCCACACATCCACACGCAAAGCCTGTCAAGTTGCAAATGGAATTGATCAAAGCAGTAAGCAACCGGGGTGACTATGTTGTGGACCCCGCTGCGGGGTCATTTTCGGTTATGCAGTCTGCGAACCAAGCGGATCGCAACTTCATAGGCTGCGATATTGTGTGTTGAGGAATCGTCTTCTCTGTGTCCAAAGCAAGTCATGCGAAAAAGGACGATGCTACTCAATTTCGAGATATGTAGGGGCGATACTTGTATCGCCTACAACAGCGCAAAGGGTCGATTGGCCGACTCAACAGTCGCCCCTACGGCATTTCATTTGAAAGTTGCAATACACTATTGGAGCTACTTCTGAACGTCTGTGGTGAAACCATGCCCATCATCGAAACGCAAAACATCCACAAGATTTATCCCAACGGCGTGCACGCCAACGACGACATCAACTTCCGCGTCGAGCCAGGCGAGATTCATGCCCTGGTCGGCGAAAACGGCGCTGGCAAATCCACGTTGATGAAAATCCTCTATGGCTTGGAGCAGCCCAGCGAAGGCGCGCTGTTCATCCGCGACCAGGCAGTGCAAATCCCCAACCCGCAGGCAGCTATCGAGTTGGGCATCGGCATGGTGCATCAAAACTTCATGCTGGTGGACAGCTTCACGGTGGCGCAGAACATCATCCTCAACCGCGAGACGAAGCAGGGCATGCAGATCGACTTTCCCCGCGCCGTGACCGATACCGAGCAGCTTTCGCGCGAATATGGCTTGTTCGTCAATCCCAACGCCAAGATCGCCGATATCCCCGTGGGCATGCGTCAGCGCGTAGAAATCCTCAAAGCGCTATATCGCGGCGCAGAAATCCTCATCCTGGACGAGCCGACCGCCGTGTTGACCCCCAGCGAGACCGTCGACCTCTTCACCGCGATCCGCAACCTGGTCGAAGGCGGCAAGACCGTGATTTTCATCACGCACAAGCTCAAGGAAGTCATCGAAATTAGCGACCGCGTGACGGTCATGCGCGATGCCCGTCAGGTGGGCACGGTCAATACGCCACAGACCAGCGAACGCGAACTGGCGCGCATGATGGTCGGGCGCGAGGTGTTCATGCAGGTCGACCGCCCGCCGATTACGCGAGGTGCTCCCGTGCTGCAAGTGGCCGACCTCACCTATGCCGACAGCAGCGGACATCAGTTGCTCAAGCATGTCAGCTTCAATGTTTACGAGAACGAGATCCTGGGCATCGCCGGCGTCGAGGGCAATGGACAAACCGAGCTGGCAGAAGTATTGACGGGCTTGCGACCGCCAACCACTGGCGAAGCCTACATCAGCGGCGAGCAGATCCTGGGGCGCGGTCCGCGCTCGGTTCGCGAGCACAATGTGGCGCATATCCCCGAAGACCGCCTGACCAATGGCGTCGCCCTGTGGTCGTCCATCGCCGATAACCTGATCATCGACCGCTATTATCGCGAGCCTTTTACGCGCCGCGGCTTGCTCGATATCAACGCCATAGATGCGAACGGCGCAGACATGATCCGCCAATTCAACATCATCGCGCCAGATGGAGCGATCCCCGTCAGCGCCCTTTCTGGCGGCAATATGCAGAAAGTGGTGGTGGCGCGCGAGCTGTCTTCGTCGCCAAAGTTGCTGATTGCCGCCCAGCCCACGCGCGGTGTCGATATCGGCGCGATTGAATTCATCCATCAGCAACTGGTCGACCAGCGCACCGATGGCTTGGCAATTTTGTTAATCTCCGCCGACCTGCAAGAGGTGATGAAGCTGTCCGACCGCATCATGGTCATGTATGAGGGCGAAATTGTCGGCATCTTCCCCAACAATGAGCAGCTGACCGAAGAGCGCATCGGCTACTATATGCTGGGAGCAGAGCGGCAAGAGCGGGCAGAAATGGAGCGGTACGCATGACGAACCAGCGCAAGAGACAAGCAGCCGCTTCTGATAGCGCCGCCGCCGTCCCATTCCTGCGGAAGCACATGTTGATGATCGTGGGCATGGTGGCCGGCGCAGTTGCAACGCTCTTCATCACGCAGACCATGTTCGGCGGCTCGGTCGATAAAATGACGGGCACAGCCAGTTGGCAGAATATCCTGCTGGTCAACGGTCTGGTGGGCGTGTGCATCTTGCTCTTCGTGGTGGAGTTGCGGCGCGGGGCGATCCGCGTTCTGCTGACCGTGATTGTGGCGCTGCTGCTGGGTTTTTTGGTTACTTTCATCTTCAATCTGGACGAAGCCAGCCGCTTCGAGCGGGGCGAATTCCGCGTGCAGGTGATAAGCGAGGCCGAGCCAGTCGACGCTGCAGAAGATGTCGATTTGCGCTACAACCGGGCGCGCGGTGGCGAATTCAACAAACCCAATGTCGTCGAGCCAGTCAGCGAGGTCGCCTGGACATTCGCCGGGCGCTCCGGTGATGTCGTCTCGCTGCTTGCCTATGCCAAAAACCGCCGCTCGCCAGTCGATATGCTGGTGGAGCTGCGCGATGCAACGGGCTTGGCTTTGGCTTCTGCGACCTCGGCCAGCGAAGTGCAAGTCGACGAGACCTTTGATGACCTGGTCAGCAGCAAAGACGCGGTGATCGAGGGCTACACTTTGCCAGCCGATGCCGTCTATACGCTCTATGCTCGCCCAGAAGACATCAGCGCCGCCACGACTTATTCCGAAGCATTAAATCAATCGCGGTTGGCTTTTGAGGCGCTGCTGTTGGGTCCTATCGAGCGGGTAAATCGCTGGGGCGTGTGGATCCAGGATGCCATCACGCTCATCTTGTTGGGCTTGAGTTTTGCGATCGTCTTCCGCGCCCAGCAATTCAGCCTCGGCGCAGAGGGCCAGCTATATTTTGGCGCGCTGGTCAGCGGCATCATCGCGCTCAACTCGCCCAATGTGCCGAGTGTCATTTTGATCCCTTTCATCATCCTGGCGGCCAGCACAGCCGGCTTTGTCTATGGCTTGATCCCCGGCGCATTAAAAGCCTATTTGGGCGCAAACGAACTGGTTTCGACGCTCATGCTGAATGTGATCGCCACGCGCTTCTTCGAGATGGTGCTCAACTTCCAATTAAAGCCGCCCACGGCCGGTTATGTCGCTTCTGAAAAATTCACGCCCAACGCTGTTTTGCCGGTTATCGTCGACAAGACGCAGGTTACGATCGCCGTGTTTATCCTGGTGGTGGTGGTTTTCCTGGCTTGGCTGTTGATCCGTCGCACGCCATTGGGTTACGAGATCCGCATCATCGGCAGCAACCTGCGCTTTGCCGATTATGGCGGCGTGAACTCGCGGCGCACGATTATGCTGGTGATGGCCATCAGCGGCATCGTAGCTGGTTTGGCGGGCATGCACCTGGCGAATGGCATCCACCGACAGTTGATCCTCAATATCTCGTTCGCGTTGGCTTTTGAAGGGGTGGTGGTGGCGCTGCTGGCGCGTTTGAATGTGCTGGTCGTGCCCTTCACGGGTTTGCTCTATGCCTATCTGCGGGCTGGCGCGCAATTTATGGAGCGCGATGCCAATGTCAGCTTCGAGGTGGTGCGCATGATCCAAGCCATCATCATTTTGCTAATCACAGCCGAGGCGCTGGTGAGCTTCTTCCAGGCTCGCCAAAAACGCGCGGACATCGACGAAGCCGGGCATGCCTTGACCCAGGCGGAGGACAGCGATGTTTGAAAATGTGATTGACGGAATCTTCAGCGCCGTCTTCTTGGCGGCGATATTGCGCGTAACCACGCCGATATTGCTGCCCTCGTTGGGCGCGCTGATATCGGAAAAAGCCGGCGTGCTCAATATCGGCCTCGAGGGCATGATGCTTTCGTCCGCTTTCACCGGCGTGGTCGTCAGCGCCTATTCGCAAGACTGGTTTGGCGCAGAAGTCGGCACGAGCGTTGGTCCCTGGCTGGGGCTGCTGCTGGGCGTTTGTGTTTCGTTGTTGCTGTCGTTTGTGCTGGCGCTTTTTCACTTGGATCTCAAAGGCGACTTGTTCTTGTCGGGCATCGCGCTGAACATCTTCGGCAGCTCGGCGACGGTGGCGATTATGTTTGAGTTGACTGGCGACCGCGGCAATACCAGCACCCTCGCCAGCTTGCAGATGCCGTTTATTCAGCTGCCAGAGTTCATCAACGATATTCCGCTGCTAGGCGGTTTTGTCTTCGGCGTCTTTGATAATCAAAGCGTCATGACCTGGCTGGCTTTCATCGCTGTCTTCGTCGTGGCTTTTTTCTTGTATCGCATGCCTATCGGGATGCACCTGCGCGCTGTCGGCGAAAATCCAGAGGCGGCGGCATCGGTGGGCATCAATGTCAAGCGCATCCGCTATATGGCGCTGCTGATCAGCGGCTTCTTCGCCGGCTTGGGCGGCATCCACATGAGCATGGGTTATTTGCAGCTTTTCCAGCGCGACATGACCAACGGACGCGGCTTTATCGCGCTGGTAACGCCGTCGCTGGGTGGCGGCACGCCTATCGGCACCATGGTCGCTTCGTCCATATTCGGATTCTTCGACGCGTTGGGCATCCGCATGGGCTCGCTGGAAATCCCATCGCAATTGCCGCAGTCGATTCCCTACTTTGCCACCGTGCTGGCTTTGGTGATCTATGCCTTGCAGCGGCGCATATCCCAGCGCGTCAGCGAGATGCGCACGGCATCTGGCGCGGGCTTTGACGCGCAATTCTGGCAAGCTATCCAGCGCATCAGCATTTTGCACATGCTGCTGATGATGTTCGCGGTGATCGGCGTGGTGACCAGCGGGTCGATATTGGCAGCCCCCAATGGCTTTGGTGGCGCAGAAGCAGCGCTGCCGGCTGGCCTGGCAATAGGCGCGGCTTCCATCGCGCTCATCATCATGGGTCTGCCTTTTGTCAGCGATATCTTCCGCATCCAGAAGCGCTGGCGAGAAAGCGCAGCCGTGACGGTCGTGTCTCTGGGCGCGTACCTGTCCATCTTTCTGTCGCTGTTCGTTGAACTGCCGATCGCGCTGGGCATAGGCTTGGTGGCGAGCGCAGCCGTGTGGTTTGTCATCGGTGGGCGCGCGCTGGTGGGCGGCAAGTGAATGAGGTTATAATCGTCCACGATAGGATGAGGACAAGCGATGGAAATTGTAACTCAACAAATCGACATAAACACTGTCCTGCAGATTGTGACTGTTCTGGTCCTACTCGCCAGTCTGCGTTGGCGCTTGCCCTCGAAAGACGACATCCAGCGGCTTGATGGGCGTATCGACAAGCTGGAAGCCAAGATGGACGAACGATTCTTGCAGCTGGAAGCCAAGATGGACGAGCGCTTCTTGCAGCAAGATTCGAAGATGGACGAACGTTTCTTGCAGCAAGATGCCAAGCTGGACGCCCTGCGCCTGGAGATGAAAGCCGATATGCAGCGTCTCGAAGATAAACTGGAACGAGCCAACGAATATCATGCCCGCAGTGTCGAATTGCTAGATGCCATCCGCCGCGGATTAGAGGTCCGGCGCGAGCCGCTGTAGACGGCTTGTTTGTCTGGCACGCCCAGGGGTTTTGCACGAATTCGCCAAGGGACCAGCTCATGCACAACAAAATTCTCGGCTGTCTATATGGACAGGCGCTCGGCGACGCTTTCGCCATGCCAGCGCACATCCACCCCGACGACACCATCCGCGCATTTGGCTGGCTGGATAGCTGGCAGGCCGCCCCGCAAGATCACCTGGTGCATGCTGGATTGCCGGCTGGGCGCATCACCGATGATTCCGAGCAAGCTTTCTCGTTGGCGCAGGCATTCATCGCGGCGGGCGGCGTCACCTTGGATGCGACTGTGCGGGCGCTTCTGACTTGGTACCAGCGCGTCGATGGTGACAATTCACCGTATGTCGGACCCAGCACGCGCCGTGGCATCAAGGCGCTGAAAACTGGCGAAGACCCGCGCGCGACCGGCTTGTGGGGCGATACCAATGGCGCTCCCATGCGCATTGCCCCGGTCGGCTTGCTGCATCCCGGCGACATCCCTGGCGCTGTCGCAGACACTGCGACCGTCTGCATGCCCACGCATTATACGCAGCCGGCTGTGTCGGGCGCGTCAGCTGTGGCGGCGGCAATCGCCCAAGCCATGCTGGCGGATTCCCTGGACGATGTCATCGCGGCGGGATTGCTGGGCGCGGCAAAGGGTCGTGAGCAGGGCAGGCGCTGGTTCGGCGCTTCGGTCGCTTTCAAGATCGAGCAAGCGCTGGCGATCGCCACCAGCTCGGACGACACGCCAACCCGTTTGCGCCGGCTGTTTGATGAAGTGGGCGCAACGCTGAATGTGCCAGAGACTGTCGGCGCGGCTTTTGGCATCTTGAAGATGGCGGCTGGCGACCCCAAACGGACGGCGCTTCTGGCAGCCAACCTGTCGGGCGATGCCGATACCATAGGCGCGATCGCCTGCGCTATGGCCGGCGCATTCGCGGGCATGGACGCTATTCCAGAAGCCGATGTCGCCGTGCTGGATGCTGACGAAGTCTTCCGAGCCTATGATGTTCGCGCGATTGCTGATGGGTTGTATAAGCTGATTGCGGACTAAACACAGCAGCAAGTTCAACAAGCAATGCAATACTTTTTACACAGAGAACACAGAGAACACAGAGGGCACAGAGGCTTACTTCACTCGAATTACCCCTAACTCGGTGTACTCGCTGGTTCATTGTTTCATTCATTCTTCGTTCGTTTCACAGAGGCGCAGACGTTTTGAAAACGCTGGTCACGATTGGCGATCTGGTCCTGGATGTGCTGCTGGAAGTGCAGCTGCCTGCGCGGGCGGGCGCACATCAAACGGCGCGTTCGCTGCGCTTCGAAGCGGGCGGTGCCTGCACCACAATCTTGGCGGCGCGGGGCATGGGGCTGGCTGTGGCGGCGCTGGGCGCGGTCGGCGATGATGTCGCGGGTCGCTTTTTGTTCGAGTTGTTGACGGAGGCGGGCGTCGATAGCGCAGCGCTGCAGATGTCGGCTGGCAGCACAACCACGGCGGTCGTGTCGTTAAGCGATAGACAAGCGAGGGAACATGTCTTCCTGGGACGCTATGGCCAGGGCGACGCCATCCATTTCAACGCTGCGGCTGCACAGCGACTTGCTTGTGCGGCGGCCGTTTACATTCCCGGCTACACCTTGCTAGAAGAGCGCTTGGCCGGGCTGGTGGCAGGGGCATTTTCCTGGCTGGCGCGGGAGCCTCGCCGCGTCTATTTTGATGTCGGTCCCTTTCTGGGCGCATTGGGACGCGATCGAATCGATGAAGCCCTGCGGCTGGTCGATGTCTTGCTGTTGACCGCCGACGAAATTGCCTTCGTGGCAGATGACCTGCGCGACCTGCAGCGGCGTCATCCCCAGCTGACAATAGCGCTGAAGCTGGGCGAGCGTGGCTGTCGCATACTCTCGGGCGAGACAGATCTGCAGGCCCCGGGCTTTGCGGTCGAAGTGATAGACACGATTGGCGCGGGCGATGCGTTTGCCGCCGCCTTCATCTGGGCAGATTTGCAGGGGTATTCATTGGCAGAATGTGGCACAATCGCCAATGCGATGGGCGCTGCCAGTGTGGGACGAGTTGGCGCTGGCCGCAATGTGCCCTCGCCCGCTGACCTGCAAGCGCTGCTGGATGCTCATCGAAAGGGAATCGACTTGTCATGCTGACGATCATAGACCTCGAAACACCGCCCGGCGATGCCTTGGTCGATTTCACGGCGCAGGCGCAAGCAGTCGTGGCTGCCAGCGGCCTGGAAAGCGGTCTGTGCGCGCTGGTTGTGCCGCATACAACAGCCGGCCTCACCATCAACTCGGCCTTGGATGCCGCCACGCCCGAAGATATCATCGCCGAGCTGCGCAGGATCGTGCCTACGCGAGTGGACTTCGCGCATCAATATGATACGCCAGCCGATGCAGCCGGACATATCAAGGCGGCGCTGGTGGGACAATCTCTCGTGCTGCCCATCGCCGCAGGCAGCCTGCTGCTGGGTGGCTCGCAGAGTCTGCTCTTTTGTGAATTTGATGGTCCGCGCAGCCGGCAGGTGCAGGTCAAAGTCATCGGAGGCTAAGCATGGCGCGCAAAATCATCATCGATACCGATCCCGGCGTCGATGACAGCATGGCGATTTTTTTCGCGCTGGCTTCGCCGGAAT
Source organism: Anaerolineae bacterium (assembly GCA_022824565.1). Taxonomy (GTDB): domain Bacteria; phylum Chloroflexota; class Anaerolineae; order Aggregatilineales; family Phototrophicaceae; genus UBA6055. The sequence goes on from JAJDZQ010000102.1 coordinate 31,563, forward strand.
TGGATGTGATTGGGCTGACGAGCATCTTTGGCAATGTGCGCACGCCGCTGGCCACCACCAATGCGCTGCGCTTGCTAGAGATCGCCGACCGCGCCGATATCCCGGTTGCCCAGGGCGCGCTCGACCCGCTCACCCGCTCTTTTGAAGGTCCTGTGCCCTTCGTGCATGGCGAAGATGGCCAGGGCGACCTATTCTTGCCCGCTCCAGGCACGCAGCCACTCGCTATCCCCGCGGCGCAATTTCTCATCGAGCAGCTACGAGCGCAGCCGGGCGAGATCACGCTGGTGCCGATCGGTCCGCTGACCAATATCGCGCTGGCACTGCGCCTGGAACCGCGAATCTGTGACTGGGTTGATGAAGTCGTGCTGATGGGTGGCAACGCCTTGGTGCCTGGCAATGCCAGCCCAGCCGCCGAAGCCAATATCCGCAACGATCCCGAAGCTGCCGACCTGGTCTTTGGCGCAGATTGGCAAGTTACCATGGTTGGCTTGGATGTAACCTTGCGCGTGCACATGACGCCCGCCGATATCGCTGAATACGCGACGCACGGCAAGCCCATGTCCGAGCACATCACGCGCATCCTGCCGCATTATCGACGTTACTTCGAAGCCAATTACGATGCGCAAGGCATCTTCGTGCACGATTCCAGCGCAATTGCCTATCTGCTGCAGCCCGACCTGTTTCAAGTGCGGCGCTGGCCGATGCGTGTGGAGACGGCGGGCATCGGGCGCGGCAAGACCCTGCCGGCGACAACTGGACGCATCTTGCCAGCCTGGGCAGATCGGCCGCTGGTCAATGTCTGCGTGGGCGTGGACGGGGCGGCTGTGGTCGCGCTGGAAGCAGAGCGGCTGCGCATGGCGTAGCGCTGCCTGGCTACAGGCTAGTCGCGGTAAATCTGCTGCATCACGGCGAATTCGTTAAAGAGCATCCACTCTTTTTGCACGCGCCCCTGGTGGATTTCTTGCTGGGTGATGCCCCACATGGTCACGCGTTTGCCGCTGGGCGCGCCATAGATGCCGTTGCCGCGATGCGTGCCTTGCAAGCTCCAGCGCACCGACACCTTGTAGCCATCGGCATCGTTGCCCATCCAGTAGATGTCATCCACCTGCAGCATGCAATCGGGGAACATCGCCAGCATGCTCAGCACGAAGGCTTGATAGTCGCCGCGCCCATACAATACGCGCCCGGTCGACCCGCGAAAGAGCAGGTTTTGGTCGTAGGCGCAACGCACTTCGCGCAGGCTGCGCCGGTTCCAGATATTATGAAAGCTGCGGCGCACAAATTCTTCGACATCAAAGCTGCCGGCGGGGGCGTCCAGGTAGCGCGGTTTGTCCTGCCCAGCCAGCCGCTCTGGCTCGCCGAAGCGCGCAGCGTCCAAGCCCGTACCCGTATGCCGATTGCCCAGCTTGCGCGCCATCTCCCGCAGGTCAAAACCCAGTTGGTGAATCAAGCTGGCGGTGTCATAGATCACCCATTCGGCGAAGATTTCATTCTCCAGCGCGACGCAGTTGGCGATGCACCATAGCGACACTTTTACCCCGGTGGGCGGTCCATATTGGCTGAAGCCGGTGTTGTGCCCGCTGATCAAGGTGCGGTGCGAGGTGTGGAAGCCGACATGTTCATCGCCAGCCCAGATGATCTCGTCGGCGAAGAGACGAATATCCGGGAAGGCGTTGATCGTATGCACGGTATCCGCCACGATCTTGTCGCGCCCATATTGCAGGCCAAAGTCGTCATAGACATGCGAGTTGTGGCGGTAGGTATCGTAGATATAGCCGATGTCCTTCTCTTCCCAGATGCGATGCGTGATGCGCACGATGTAGTCGATGATATCTACATAGGTGGCTTCGAAGCCGCGCATGGGCTGCTGGCGCTGTGTGCCAGGGTTGCGCAGCAGCGTATCGGCGCCGCCCTTTGCCCCCAGCGATATGGCATGATCTCTGGGCATGATGTCCGCGCCATGGGCGATGGCGGAAGGCTCGGAACCAAGGCTGCGCGGGGCTGTGGATTGGGTTGGGTCATCGGCCATCGTCATGCACTCCTACGCTTCTGTCTCCCGCCGAACCTGTCGATAACGGCTGCGTTTTGACGGACGAGCCGGCACCTCGCCCCGCCGACGAACCGGGATTGAATTCACGGTCGCGGATAACTTAGCGCCAGCATGCCCTCGATATCCAGCGGGTCCACCCCATATTGTTCGCGAAGGCTTTCCCGCAGCGCCGCCTCCGATTCCAGCTCGCCTTCCAAGGGCAGTTGCAGCCGTTTGCCAGCTTGCAGCGCCGATTCGCGCGTGGCCACTTCCATCATCATCGCCATCAGCGCATCTTCGTCTGTATATTCCGATTCGCGCAGTCCACGCACGGACTCGGCAAAGTCGACCAGGTGGCCAATGACAGCGGCGCTATAATAATTGCGGCGGTGGTATGCGCTCGCGCCCAGCCGATACGGATTCACATGCTCAATGCGCCGTCCAGGCAGATCGACATGCGAAGACAGCCAGTCGCGCCCATCGCCAACATGCACGATCGGATAGCTCAAATCGTGGCGTCCGCCCGCCCCCAGGGCTTCGTCCGTGCAAAAGCGCACTTCGCCTTGTCCATGCCAGCCCGCTGCCGCCTGCTGCACGATCGCCCCGCGCGCTCCCGCCAGCTCGGTATAGCCGGGCCGCGGATAACGCCCCAGCATGCTCTTGATGTTGCCGGCATGGTCGATCACCAGCGCATCATCGGGAAACCAATAGAAATGCGCCCGATACCGTTCTGTCTCGTGATAGCGATGCGCCAGCTGATAATGTCCGGCTGTCGGCATTTCGTGGGCGATCGCTTGTACCGCCAACGGGTGCGCGCCAAAGAAGTGTATCCAGCGGGAATTGTTGTGAAAACCGGTGTGGTCGTGCCAGCAAGTCAAGCGCTTGACCTCGCCGATGAAGCCGTCCGCCGCGATCAGTTTCATCATGCGGTCGAAAGGGAAGCGGAAGAAGTTTTCGGCGATGCGCAGGATGGTCTGGTTTTGCCGCGCCGCCGCCACCATCTCTTGCGCTTGTTGCAGCAGGCTGCACATACTCGTCTCGACATTGACAGGCACGCCATGCGACAGCAAGGTGCAGCAGATGCTGTGATGCGAGGGGATGGGGCTGACGACAAATGCCGCTTCCATGGGGCGGGCGCGTATCAACTCATGCAGATCATAAAAGGCTGGCACGCCCAGCGACTCGGCAAACGCATCGGCCGATTCGCGCACAGGATCGCAAACAGCAGTGATGTTTAGCCAGGGTTTCAGGGTGTCGAAGAGCGGTCGATAAGTCGTCTTGGAGCGGTTGCCTGTGCCGATGAGGGCGACAGACAGCGGTTCAGCCAGTCCCATCTTGGAGCCTTTCTATCATATCTGGCGGGATTTCTACTTCATAAACCTGCGCCAGGCCGGTGCGGTCGCTGGTGTAGACGACGCGCCGGCTATCGGGTGAAAACGACGGGTGCGGATGCGTGTGCTGGGGCGCATAGACTTTGATCGGACCCTTTTCATATGGGAATGGTCCCGCCCAGTGCGCGCCTTCGTTCGTGGACTGGGGAAAACACAAGGTCTGCGGAGCGCCTGTGCCAGCGCGCGGATTGAATAACTGGATGCCGATATCGGGGAAGTTGGTATCGGCCACCATCAGCCGGCCGGCCGGATCGCAGACGGCATGCCAGGCGTTGAAGGCGGTGACGCGCCGCTCTGCGCCTGTATCGACCTGGATGGCGCGGATGCCCTTGTTCCAATCGACGAAAGCCAATTCACGCCTGCCGGGAATCCAGACTTCGTGCGTGATCCATTCGCCGGGCTGTCGCTCGTACAGACGTCGGTTTTCGCTGCCATCGCGCCGGATGATCCAAATGCGGTCGGTCAAGGGACCGGCATAATAGAGCAAGTTGTTGTCATCGGGGCAGAACATCAAATGGGCGATTGTGTCGCGCTGCAAAATGACATCGCAAGCGCCGCTGTTGGTGTCGATGATGACCAGATTGGCGCGGCCCGCCTGGCTGAAACGCAGCGCCCAATAGCGATCATCAAAGCTGAGCGCGGTGGTGCCCATGGCATCGGCGACCATGCCAGCTTCGCGCAGGCGCACATCGCCAAAGTCCAGCAATTGCTCTTCGCGCAGGGTTTCTGTGCAAACGCGATAGCCGCCTGTCCCGGCTGTGTAATAGACCCAGCGCCCATCGTGTGAAGGGTAGACAGAATAGTCAGCCAGCCCGGCGCGTTCGGTCAATTGCACGATGTGGCCGGTGGCGCGGTCTTCGGCATGGATTTCTGGGCGACCGCTGCGGTGGCTGACGAAGACCAGCCGCGCCATGGCGTCGTCATAGGCGGGCACGAAGAAGAAGGGATGATGATGAATGCTGGGCTGGTCGGTCACCTGGCGGATGCGCGCGCCCGTGCCGGCATCGTTGAATATGCGCGCCTCGGACGGGCTGGTGCTGCCGCGCGCCATCTAGGCAACCGCCTTCGCCACCACTTCAAAGCCAGCCGCTTCCAGTTCGCCAGCGATCCGCGCGACTTCTTCGGGTGGCAGTGGCCGCAGCGGGCGGCGCATGTGCATGGACGGGAATTTGCCCATCAAGGTCATGGCGCATTTCATTCGCTGGTGCGCATCGCTGGAAGGCTCGCCGAAACGGTAGACGATCTGCGAAAGCGGGCGGACTTTGTCTTGCAGGTAATTGGCTTGCTCCAGATCGCCAGACAGCGCCGCGCGCACCAATGCGGTGATCAGCTCGGGCACGAAGCCGGCAAAACCGACCAGCGCCCCATCTGCCCCATCCAGCAAAGTAACCAGCAAGTATTCGTCCTGGCAACTGATGATGCTGACATCGGGCGCGGCTCGCTTGAGATTGCGGTAGTCATAAGCCCAGCGGGACATCTCGCGCGTGCCCATTTTTATGCTGACGACACGATCGATCTTCGTCATGTCCAGCATCTCGGCCAGGCTGTAACCGGCTTTGGTCCAGGCGGGATATTGATGCACGATGATGTCGATATCCGCTCCGTCCGCCACATCCTGGAAGTATCCGACGGCGGTTTCGCTGGTGCGTCCGAAGCGCAGCCAGTGATGCGGCGGCATCAGCAAGATGGCATCTGCGCCGACATCTTTTGCGGCCAGCGCCTGGGCAATCGCCTCATCGCTGCCCTCGGCACAGACGCCGGTGACGACTTTTACGCGGTCGCCTACTTCTTCCGCCATGATTTCGGTTACGCGGGCGCGCTCGTGGTTGCGCAGGGACATGACCTCGCCAGTATGCCCATTGCACACCAAGCCCGTCACGCCTTCCACTGAGGCCAAGTAGCGGAAGTAGGCGCGCAAGCCGGGCTCGTCGATGGAGTCGTCGTTGTTGAAAGGGCAAAGCGTGGCTGGCAGCACGCCCGTCCAGGGTTTGTCGAACATGGAGATTCCTTTCCTTTTGTTTGCTTTTTATTTGCCACAGAGGCACAGAATCACAGAGAAAAGCCAAAAAAAGAACCACCGAGCGCAATAGTCATTTTGTATCCATAACGTCTTTGTTGCTTCTTTTTTAATTTCTCCATGTCTCTGTGGCGATTGGTCATGTCGTGCGGCGCGGGTCGAGGGCATCGTTCAAGCCATCGCCCAAGAAGACGAAAGCCACCTGGACGATGCCGATTGTCACAGCCGGGATTAGTATCAAATGCGGGAAAATCTGCCAATAGCGGCGGCCCTCTTCGAGCATGGAACCCCAGCTGGCATTGGGCGGCTGGATGCCGATTCCCAAAAAGCTCAAGCCGGCTTCTAGTGTAACCGCGCCGCCCATGCTGGCGGTTACGGCGACCACCAGCGGACCCAGCGCATTGGGGATGACATGACGCAGCATGATATGCGCTTCTGATGCGCCGATCGCCCGCGCCGCCAGCACATAATCTTCTTCGTTGATGCTCAACACCTGCCCGCGGATCAGGCGCGCCAGCCCGGGCCAGCCGATCAAAGCCAAGGCGCTGAATACCAGCACATAATCCAGCCACAATGTGTTTAGGTAGAACGGGTTGCGCGTCTGCATGTAGAGCGTGTCAAAGGCATTGATGATGGGGCGGCGCAGGGTGGTGTTGATGAGGATGACCAGCAACAAACCGGGCATGGCCTGGATTAAATCGCTGATCCACATCAAGAATTCGTCGGTGCGCCCGCCGCTGATGCCCGCCCAGGTGCCGACCAGCACGCCGATCAACAGGCTGATAGCCGTGGTGAAAAAGGCGACCAAAGCGGCTGTGCGCGCGCCATGCAGCATGCGGCTGAAGACATCTCGCCCCAAGTCGTCAGTCCCCAGAAAGTGCTCTTCCGAAGGTCCTTGAAAGGCGCGCATGATATTCTGTTCGAGGAAGTCATATGGCGAGACATGCGGACCAACCAGAGCGGTGATGAGGAAGCAGAATACCACCACCAGCCCGCCGACAGCCAGCCAGTTCCTGCGGAAACGTCGCGAGGCGTCTTGCCACAAGCTGCGCTGCTCGCCGCTGTTGACGCCATCCGCCACGACGCGCGAGATTTTGCCCCCCGGCGCGCTTTCGCTCATTAGGCCCGCACCCGTGGATCCAATATGGGGTAGATAATATCGACCAAGAAGTTGCTCACAAAAATAATCAACGTGCCGACGACCGCCACCGCCATGATGATCGGATAATCGACCTTTTTGATGCCCTCAATCGTCAGCAAGCCAAAGCCGGGAATGTTCAGGATGTATTCCACGAATAGGGAGCCGTTGATTAGCCCGATCATGATGAGACCCAACGTGGTTATCACCGGCGTCAACACCGGGCGCAGCATATGCCGCAAGATGATGCGCGACTCTGGCACCCCCTTGGCGCGGGCTGTGGTTACATATTGCTGGCTCTTGACCTCCAGCATGGCAGAGCGCGTCTGGCGCACGATGATAGGCAGCACGCCAATGGAGATCACCGTCACCGGCAGCACCGCGTCGATGTGAAAAAGCCCGTTCCAGCCATAGGGCACATCGATCAGCTTGAGCTGCAAGACGAGCAACAGTAGCAGGATGGGCACCGTGACAAAAACGGGAATGCCGTTGACGAAGAGCACGATGCTGACGATCAAGCGGTCGAGCAGACGGTTGTGATGCAGCGCGGAAAGGATGCCCAAGCCAATGCCCACGACAGCGCCGATGATTGTCGCGGCAAAACCCAGCTGCATGCTGATGGGCAAGCGAAATTGCACGATCTCGAGCACAGGCCGGTCGACTTGCAGGCGAATCGAACGCCCCCAATCGCCTTGAATCAAGTTGCTCATGTAATTGCCGAATTGCACCAGGAAGGGTTCGTCCAAACCGTACTTCTTGCGCAGCGCCAGCATGACGACCTCGTCTTCGGTATCGAAGTCTTCGCCCTGGATAAACATCATGCGGATGGGGTCGCCCGCGCCATAATACATCATGGCATAGGTGATGAAGAGAATGAGCAGCAGCCCAACCGACCAGCGCAGCAGGCGTATCAGCAGAAAGGTTGCCATATCCGACTCCGTTCCCCCCATCCCCCAGCCCCTTCCCCCACCAGGAGGGAAGGGGAGTCATTCGCGTTGCCGCAGCCCTTGCATCCCCCCCAACAGGCGGGAAGGGGAGTCTTTCGCGTTGCCGCAGCCCTAGTATTCCCCTCCCTCTTGATGGGGGAGGGGTTAGGGGTGGGGGTGAGATTGCCTACATCCGCTCGATGTAGATCTTCCACGGTTCGATGACGCTCACATCGGGACCACTGTAGTATTCTTTGACATGCTCGCGGGCATTGGCGGTGCGCAGTGGCTTGCCGAAGTGCATGATGACATAGTCGCCCTCGTATTGCGCTTGCGCCTCGAGCGCCAGTTCACAACGTCGCGGATCATCCGGCGCCAGGGTCAGCGCTTCGTCGACCGCTGCTTCCAGCGCTTCGTTGTGATAGCCGCTGAGCATGGAGCTGCCGGGAACAGGCCCCGCCGAGTGTCCGGCCGCCCACATATAGGTCGCGGCATCGGGGAAGCGAATGACCACATCGTCGCGGCTCAGGTTGATCTTGTCATAATCATCGCCGAAGCTGTTGGGATCCTGCTGGAACTCAACATTTTCGATGCCCAGGTTCTGACGCCAGAATTCGATGACGGCTGTCAGGGCGCGGTTGTTGAACTCGTTGCTGCCGCGCGGGGTTACGCGCAGTTTTGGCAAGTTCTCGGCGCTGCCATAGCTCGATGCGGCGAGCGCGGCCTGGGCGGCTTCGATATCGTAGGGATAACCGGTGGCATCGGGATTTTGGCAGGTCACGATGTCATCCAGGGTCTGCGTGGTCATGACGCCGCTGCCTTCGATCGGGAAGGCGGCCTGGAAGACGGCATTCCAGTCGACCGATTTGATCAAGGCTTCGCGCACCAGGGGATCGCTGGTGGGCTCACGGGTCGGCTGCATCCAGAAGGTGTTGAAGCCGATGGCGTCAAACTGGCGGAAGTAGTCGGGCATCTGGGCGCGCAGCACCGACGGCGCCGCGGCCAGGCTGGCGTCGATCTGGTCATTCAGCGCCATCGCGCCGACGGTCTGCTGGTCTGTGACGAACATGAAGCTGACCTTGTCCAGCAGCGGACCATCTTTCCACCATTCGGGGTTGGGCGTCAACTCGGCTGTCTGCAAGTCGGCGTCAAAGCTGGTCAGGATGAACGGACCGTTGACGATCGGGTTGTTCTCGGGCTTCCAGTATTCGTTGAAGCCGTGCTCCAGCACATCCTCGGCGCGGGCGATGGCCATGTGCGCGGTGGCGATGCGCCAGAAGAAGATCGGGTCGGGCAGCACCAGCTCGACCGCCACAGTCGAATCATCCGGCGCAGACAAGCCGCTGACCTCGACGGTCATGGCATCTTCAGCCGCCATCTCGCGCGCATCGGCGAAGCCAACTACATTGCCGAGGTAGGTGCGGATGCGCCCGACGCTATTAAGCGGCGCAGCTTGTACCTGCCAGGAGTCGATGACTTGCTGCGCTGTGATGGAAGTGCCATCCGACCAGCGCGCTTCTGGATCGACCGTGAATGTCCAACTCCTGCTGTCTTCGCTCTGCGTCCAGGCATTGAAGTAACCGGTCTGCAAGTTGAAGTCGACATCAAAATAGAGCGGCGGCACCGACTGGAAAGTGATCCAGTTCTGTTGATCGCCACCAGCTGAGAGAATCTGGAAGCTGAAGTTCGCTACGCCAGACGAGCCCGTGGCAATGCGCAATTCCTGGTCTTGCGCCAGCGCTGCGGTCGCGCCGAGCAGCAAGAGCAGCGCTACAAGAAATGTACAAAGCAATTTGCGAGTCATACCTGTCCTCCATATAGGATTATGAACGATCCGCCACGCGGCCACTGTGGCTGGGTTCGGATTGTAGCCATCCGTATCTTACTCAATCGCGCGCAGAAAATGCAAAAAATTCGCGCATGTCAAAATTGGCTTTTGTGTTCGTCCGCCCATCGTGGGTAAACTGATGGCATCGCTCAATGACAAAGAGGTCGACTATGCCTGAGTTATGCCTGCGCGATGGCGCGATGCCCATCCTGCTGACCGCCTTTGACGACGCCAACCGGCTCGATCTGGCGGCGCTGGGCGCTATGCTGGACTTTTATGCCGCGCTGGGTTTGCCCGGTGTCCTGGCGCTGGGCCAAGCCAGCGAGATGCTGCTGCTGGACGACGCCGAACGCCGCCGGGTCGCGCAATTTGTCGCGCGCCATCCGCGTGGAACGATGCGCCTGGCGACAGTCGGCAACTTCGGCGCGACGCTGGACGAGCAAGCGCGCAGCCTGCAGCGCATCTATGAACAGGGCACGGATGTTGCGGTGGTTGCGCTGTCTTTGCTGCCCAGCGCAGACGACCTGGGCGCGCAACTGCTAGAAATTGCTCGCCGCCTGCCCGCGCATGTGCGCCTCGGCATCTATGAGCTGCCCGAACCCGAGCACCGACTCCTGACGCCAGCGGAAGTGGCGGAAGCCGCAGCGAGCGGGCGCTACTTCTTCATGAAAGAGACCAGCCGCCACCTGGAGTCATTTCGCGCCAAGGTCGCTGCCAGCGCCGGCAGCCCCCTCAAAGTTTATCAAGCCAATTTGCAGATGTTGCCAGCTTCCATGGACGCGGGCGGTTGCGGGTTCTGCGGCTGGATGCCCATTGTCGCGCCCGAGCTGTGCGCCCAGGTCTGCGATTTGTCGCTGCCGGTCGCAGTGCGGGTTGCGGCGCAAGCAGCGTTGCTTGCCTTCTATGATGTGATGGTCGCGCAGGGCTTCCCGGCGTCTGCCAAACACATATTGCGGCACAGGGGGATCGACATCCAGCCCGCCAGCCGAGCGCCCGCCGCCCAAACATTCTTCCAGCGCGAAACAACAGAACTGGACGACTATATCGCGCGCGAAAATCCCTTCGCCGGCATCAGCCACAGCCGCGAATCCTGAGCGCCGCATGTCGCCCAATATCGTCGTCTTTTTCAGCGACGACCACGCGCAATGGGCATTGCCCAGCTATGGCAACAGCGAAATCGTCGCGCCTGCTCTGAATTTTCTGGCGGAAACCGGCGCGCAGATGAACAACGCCTTCACGCCCTGCCCGGTGTGTTCGCCAGCTCGGGCTTCGTTCTGGACGGGTTTGTACCCCTCGCAACATGGCGTGCATGATCACCTGGCAGAAGATGACGCGGCTGTGGGTGCGACCGACTGGCTGGCGGGCATCCCCACGCTGGCCGAACGTCTGCAAGCGGTTGGTTACACAACGGCGCTCTGCGGCAAGTGGCATTGTGGCAGCGGCGATATCCCCAAGCCGGGTTTCGATTACTGGTACAGCGCCTGGCGCAAGACTCCCAAGAACTTCGGTCGCAGCAATCTGTACAGCGACCAGGGCACGCTGCGCAGCCGCCGCGGGCACGATACGCGCATCATTAACGAAGCCGCGCTGGACTTTCTGCGCAATCGCCAACCCGGCAAGCCATTCTTTCTGTTTGTCGGCTATGCCACGACGCACAATCCCTGGCGGGACCGCAGCGAGCGCTGGGCAGCGCAGTATCGGAATGCCAATTTCGCTGATATTCCTGGTGACGCGCCATACCCGTTCGGAGAGCCGACCATGCGTCCAGGCGCGCCAGATGACCCGCAAGAGACGCGCGCGCAGTATTATGCCGCTGTCAGCATGATTGACGAAGGCGTCGGCGCCTTGCTGGACGAGCTGGATGTGCAAGCGATAAACGACAACACCTTGGTCGTCTACACAGCGGACCACGGCCTGAACCTGGGGCAGCATGGCATCTGGGGCAAGGGCAATGGCAGCCGGCCGCTGAATATGCTGGACGAGTCCATCCGCGTGCCGCTGCTCTGCAAGTTGCCGGGCAAGATCCCCGCAAGTGCGCGGCGCCCTGAATTCGTGACGCACTGTGACCTGACCATGACTCTGCTCGACTTTGCGGGCGCGCCCCCAGACGATGACAGCGATTTGCCTGGTCGGAGTTTCCGGTCGAACTTGCAGGGCGGCGACAGCGACTGGCGCACTTGTTACTTCGGAGAATATGGCACGACGCGCGTCATCCGCGATCAACAGTACAAACTGGTGAAACGATATGCTGGCGGCGAGGATCTGCTGCATGATCTGCTCAACGATCCCCGCGAAACAGTTAATCTGGTTGACGATCCGGCGCAATATGACCGTGTGGCGCGCCTGACACAGCAGCTTGGCGAGTTCTTCGCGCAATACGAATCGCCCGAACATCGTGGCACGCTGGGCGACCAGTTGCCCACGCACAATCGCCATGAAGCCTGGAGGAGCAGCGCATGAAAATCACTGGCATCGCCGAACGGGTTGTGCCTATCCAATCCAACATCCGCAACGCTTTCATCGACTTTTCGCAGATGACGGTCTCGGTGGTGGGCATTCGCAGCGACATCATACGCGCTGGCAAACCGCTCATCGGCTATGGATTCAATTCCAACGGGCGCTATTCCCAAAGCGGTTTATTGCGAGATCGGTTTATCCCGCGCTTGTTAGATGCGCCACCAGCTGCGCTGCTGACGGACGGTGGCGACAACTTCGACCCGGCCAAAGCCTGGGACATCATGATGGCCAACGAGAAGCCGGGCGGGCATGGCGAACGGTCGGTGGCGGTGGGCGTGCTGGATATGGCGCTTTGGGATCTGGTCGCCAAGATCGAAGGGCTGCCGCTGTATCGGCTGCTGGGCGAGCGCTTCCGCGACGGGCAAGTCGATGAAGAAGTCTTTGTGTATGCGGCCGGCGGCTATTATTACCCTGGCAAAGACCTGGGCGCGCTGCAGGCGGAACTGCAATCTTACCTCGACATGGGGTACAGCACGGTCAAGATTAAGATCGGTGGCGCATCGCTGGACGAAGACCGCCGCCGCATCGAAGCCGCGCTGGCCATCCTCGGTGACAATGCCGCGCTGGCTGTCGATGCCAACGGGCGCTTTACCCTCAAGCAGGCGATTGCCTATGCCGAAGCGCTGGAAGCCTACGACCTGTTTTGGTATGAAGAGCCGGGCGATCCGCTGGATTATCGTTTGAATGCCGCGCTGGCCAGCATCACCAGTTTGCCGTTGGCCACCGGCGAAAACCTGTTTTCGACCATAGATGCGCAAAACCTCGTTCGTTATGGTGGTTTGCGCCCCGAGCAAGACTTTTTGCAGATGGATCCGGCGCTGAGTTATGGTTTGGTCGAATACCTGCGCACCTTGGATATGCTGGCGGCGCATGGCTGGTCGGCGCGGCGCTGCATCCCGCATGGTGGACATCAATTCGCGCTGCATATCGCGGCTGGATTGGGCTTGTATGGCAACGAGTCTTATCCCCATGTCTTCCAGCCATTTGGCGGCTTCGGCGACGACATCCCGGTGCAGGCCGGGCGCATCCAGCCCCCGCAGACGCCCGGCATCGGCATGGAGCGCAAAGCCAATTTGCTGCCCGAACTGGAGCGGCTCTTTTGACTGAGCGTATCACTTTCGCCGCTTTTTATATGGATGTCAGCGCGACGACCATGCAGCGCATCCACCGGACGACATCGACCATCACCGTCACCGAACCGCATCGTTTCATCCAGACCATGTTCGCTTCTGCGCGGCATTTTCATCCCGGCTGCCATCAGGTCATCCTGACCGACCAGCACACAATTTTCCCACCACAGACCAGCGCCGAGATCGTACGGATGCGGCTGGATGCGCAAACGCCCATGCTCGCCCGCGCCCGCGCCTGGCTGGCATATCTGCGAGCAGCGACCGGGCATGTCATATTTCTGGACAACGATATCTTGATCAACGGCGACCTGGCGCATGTCTTCGCCGACGAATTTGCCGTGGCGCTGACATACCGCGACGAACGCAAGTGGCCCATCAACGCGGGCCTCAACTTCGCGCATGGCGGATACCTGGCGGATGCGGCTGCCTTTCATGATCTGTGGCTTCGGCGCTTCTTGCAGGCGGACGAGCAGAGCGGCGTTTGGGGTGGCGACCAGGACGCCCTGTGCGAGCTATTCGCCGAGGTCGACTTTGCGCGGGACGACTCGTTCGACTGGCGTCTGGGTGGCTTGGCTGTGCGCTTTTTGCCCTGCGCGCGCTACAACTTTTCCACCCAGCGAGCCGCCGATATGGACGGGCATTATCCAGACGCGGCTGCGCTGCACTTCAAAGGCCGGCGCAAACCATTCATGCTGCCCTATTTCCAGCGCTATATTGGCAAAAATGTGAACAGGACGGAACAATGAACTTGTTGCCACATATCGATATCAACGAGCCGGCGCGCATCCAGGCGCTGCTGGAAGACCCGCGCAATTATAGCTGGCGCGCCATCGACAGTGAAAAGCTGGACACATTCACGCCCGACCTGGGTTTGAGCGCCTATCCTGTGCCGAGCATCGTGCGTCCGGCGGCTGTGGCGCAGGCTGGCATCGTCTCGCGGCTGCGGCATCGCTTTTGGCAGACAATCGAGCAGCAAGCCGACCACACGGGCAAGCGCTATATCGGCATCGTCATGTACCTGGCGGCGGACGAAGAGCATCCGCTGGAATTGAAGCTGGGCGATATGGACATCGGACGCATCGAGCCGCGGCGTCAAGACAACCGCACACACCTGATCGTGGTTGACCAGGTGGTCGAATTCATCGGCGAAATGGAAGTCTTGCAGGTGAGCGCCGTGGGCAGCGCCAGCTACCGCATCGAGAGCTTTGTGCTGCTGCACGAGCGCCCACAGCCCAGCCGCTATGTGCCGCGCATCCGCCGGCTGAGTCGGCGACTGCGCCAAACCGATGCTGGCTGCTTCGATGTCGAGCTGCATTTTACGACTGACCTGGCTGCATCGGTCGAGGCGCGTCTGGTCGATGCAGCTGGCGCAGAAATCGCCATGACGAGCGGACCTGCGGGCAGGCTGCATCAACTGGCCTTCGCCGAATTGCTGCCCGGCCAGCAGCTTGTCGCCCGCATCAGCGCGCGTGACCTGTCTGGTGAAACAGCCAGCGCATCGCTGGAATTTGAAACGATGCCACCGCCGCCACAGCCAGCGCAGGAAATCGTCGTGCCGCTGGAGATTTTCAGCCCGGCCGCTGTCGATTTGTCGGGCTTGCCGCTGACATTCGGGCTGCCATTGCCGCGCGGTTCAGCGACCCACCTGGCTGCCTGTACCCTGCGCGCCGGCGAAGAGACACTACCAGCCAGCGCGCGCATCCAGAGTCGCTGGGACGATGGCTCGGCACAGTGGGCGCTGATCGAGACGCGAGCGCCGGTGGATGGTTCGGCTGCCGCTCTGCATGTCAACAGCGAGCGCGCAGAAGCCGCTGCCAGCGGGCCTGGGCTCAATTTGCACGATCTGCGTCTTGCCGACTGGCGATTCTGTGCGGCGCTGGGCGATGGCACATTGCTGCAAGCCAGCGCGCCCCAGCCAATTCAGCGCGATGAGCAGGGCGCGACCTTCGTTGTCGAGCATCGGGACGCGCGCGGAACCGCCCAGTTGCGCAGCAAGTTGTGGCTGCGTTTTTTCGCCGGGCAGCGCTTCGTGCTCCTGACGCATCGGCTGTTTGTGCTGGCGCCAGACATCGCCGGGGCCGATGACGAAGCCGACAAGCTGCTGCGCTTGCGCGAATTCTGCCTGCGCATCCCCTTTGCCGGGCAGCGCGTGCAACAGGCCGGGCGGCAGTGGTCCCTCGCTGGCGGCTGGCAACTGCGCCATGACCATGACCAGTGGCATGAAATCTGTGGAGAAGTCTGCGCTGGACGCGCGGATGGACATATCCGCGTGGCTGGCGAATCTGGCACGTTGGGCATCGGCATTCGGAATTTCTGGCAGACCTATCCCAAAGCGCTGGCTGTCGACGCGCAGGGCATCGACATTTGTCTATTCCCCAACCGCGCAGGCCGCGAATTGCCCGGCGATGACGATGCCTGGCACAGGCTGTATTTCTGGCTCGACGAAGCCGGCTACAAACTCAAAGCGGGCTTGGCATTGACCAGCGACATCCTGCTCGACTTTGGGGATGACGCGCGTGCATGGGACTGGCTAGAAGCGCCGCCGCTGGCACGCCCGAAAACCGATTATCTCAACAGCACGCGCGCTTTGCCCCCCATCGGCGCTCGGCACGATTCGCCCTCGCCCGGCTATGAAGAATTGACAGACCGCGCTTTGCAGTCCTTCGTTGACGACCGTGAAGAGCACCGCGCCTATGGACAGCTCAATTTTGGCGACTGGTATGGCGAAAGTGGCTGGTCGTGGGGCAACAACGAATACGACTCGGCATATTGTGGCTATAGCGAATTTCTGCGTGGCGGCGAGGCGGGCTGGGCGGTCTGGGCGGGGCAAGCGGCGCGGCACCTGGCCGATGTCGATACGGTCAATGCTTCGGCGGATGGCAGAAAAATCGGCGGGCAAGCCATGCACATTCCTGGGCATTTGGGTGGCTATCTGCCGCCATTCTTCCGCAGCAAGATGCGCGGCACCAGCTTGATTCCATCGCATACCTGGGTCGAAGGTCCGCTGCTGCATTGGCTGTTGACCGGCGACGAGGCAGCTGGAGAATCGCTGGGGAAGACGCGAGACTGGCTGCTGCAAGCGCGCTTCTTTGACGCCTACGACTTCACCAATGCGCGCGAGGCCGGCTGGCATTTGATTCATTTGTGCGCCTTGGCCTGGCTGGACGACCCCGCCGCGCTGAATGCCGCCAGCATCCTGGTGGCGCGCGTGCTGGAACGGCAGGCGCCGGGCGGTGGCTGGGTGCGCATGTTGACCGACAGTCATTGTGGCTGTGGCTATCCGCGCTGTCGTGGCGAAGCCGGCTTCATGGTGGGCGTGCTGCTTTCGGGCTTGATGCGCTACTATCGCCACACCAGCGATCCCGCCGTTGCCGAGGCGATCGTGGGAGGCGCGCGCTGGCTGATTGCCAACACATACGATCGGGCCAGCGGCTACTTCCGGTATACCAGTTGCAAAAATCGCACACTGGGCGGCAAGTTTCAATGCACGCAATGGGTGCTGGAAGGGTTGGCGGCGGCTTGGACGATCTCGGGCGATGTAGAGATCGGCGGCTATTTGCAGCGCGGGCTGAAGGTGATCGGGCGCTTTCCCGTTGGCATCGGGCACAGTGGCATGGGCAAGGCGATGGCGCAGCAGATGCGCTATGTGCCGTCTATCCTGGCGGCGCTGTTGCCCCCACCCTAAATCCCTCCCCCATAGAGAGGGAGGGACTTCAAAACGTAGTAGCGCTCCCCTTCCCTCATTTTGGAGGCAAGGGGCTGGGGGGATGGGGGGCAGAGTTGTCAACTTCACAAAATCACCATTACCCAAGGGGCCGGGTAATGGGTATTCGGCCAAGGCGCGCTACAATATGCGCTGGCAGCTGGCGTTATCAGGAGGCGCGACATGACAGTCTGGAGAGAGCGAATCGGCATAATCAGCGACGAGGCTGCCGATTCTTTTGCCGAGGCGGTCGATTTCTGCTTGCCGCTGGGCATCCGCGCTTATGAGCTGCGCAAGCTGGAAGGCGGTCGCTTTCCGCATGTTACCGAGCGCGCCATTGAAGAAGTCGCCGAAACGGTCTCTCGCCACGGGCTGGAGTTAATCGGCGTCAGCCCCGGCTTTTTCAAGGGTCCGCTGGATGCCGATGTCATCGCCCGCACCTTCGACCACGACCTGCCATTGGCCTTCCGCTTGATGGAGCGACTGGGGCTGCGGCGCATGACCTTGTTCACTTTCCGCCGCGGCGATCGTGAAGAAGCCATCCCTGCCGAGATCTATGAGCATTTGGGACGCGCTGTCGAACGCTGCGCTCGCGAAGGTATCGAGGTGCTTTTGGAAAATGCCTCGAGCATCTACAGCGATACGGGCGCAAACCTGGCCACGATCGCGCGTGAACTGGGCGTAGGCATCGTGTGGGATCCATGCAACGCCGCCCAGTCGGGCGAACAGGCTTTTCCCGATGGGTATCGGCAGGTGCGGGATGCGCTGGTTGCTGTGCATTTCAAAAACTGGTCGCACGAACAGGGCGTGGTGGCGATCGACGCTGGCATTGTCGATATGGCCGCGCAAGTGCGGGCGCTGCAGGCGGATGGCTATGCCGGCTACTATACATTGGAGCCGCACCAGTGGAATGACCGCAAAAATGCCGTGCGCAACAATCACGCACAACTGCTGGATATGTTGAACGCATAAGACGGTCGTAGGGGCGAGGCGCTGACTCGCCCGTTTTCAATTTGGTCAGCTACAGACGACACGGTATGTCGCCCCTACGATGGTTCGGGGGGCGGGGAGGGGAAGCGCAATGCAACACACAGTGGAATCGCCAATTCGCTCGATCATCGTGGGCGCGGGCGGTGTAACCCGCTCCATGCTGCGGTCGCTGACGCAGAAACCCTGGCACGAAATCGCGGCGATGGTCGATACCAGCCCGGCGGCTTTGCAGCGCGCGGCGGATGAGTATGGCTTGCCGGCGACTGCGCTCTTCAGCGATCTGGATGCGGCGATCCGCCAGACAAAAGCCGAAGTCGCGCTCATCAATACCCCATCCGAACTGCATCACAGCCAGACAAAGGCGGCGCTGTCTGGAAAACTTTCGCCCTTGGTCGCGAAGCCACTGACCAACAACTTTGCCGACTCCTGTGCGCTGGTCGATCTGGCGGCGGAGCAGGGTCTGCGTTTGTGCGTCGGGCAGCAGATGCGCTACTTCCGCCATTATCAGGTTGTCGCCGAATTCGTGGCGTCCGGCGAGCTGGGCAGCATCGAGCAGGTATTCTTCTTCAATGCCAAGCCGCGCCACCAAGCCAAAAACCTGGCGGGATTCGACCAGCCGGTGCTGTGGGAGATGACCTGCCACCACCTGGACTGCCTGTTTGGGGTCATGCCGATGCTCGTGCCCGAGGCCATCTTCTGCGATGGCTTTATGCCCAGTTGGTCGGTTTATGACAGCGCCTGCATGATCAACGCGGTGCTGCGCTTCCAGGGCGGGGCGCGCCTGCTCTATCATGCTGGTTATTCAGCACAGTCGGATTGTTATGAGATGCGGCTGGAGGGGTCGCGCGGGGTGTTGCGCTGTCGCGGCTTGCACATGTCAAAGGACCAAATGACCTATGAATTTGCCCGGCGCGGCGGGTCCTTTGCGGAAACCGACCTCGACCGTGGGCGAGCGCCCACCCAGCCCTGGTCGCTATTCTTTGACCGCTGGCACGATTACCTGTGCGGCGGCGCAGAGCCACACTTCAGCGGACGCAACAACCTGCGCGTGCTGGCGGTTATCCAGGCAGCCATCGAGTCGCTTTCCAGCGGCGCATTTGTCGAAATCGCCGCTCCGCTTCTCCAGGAAAGCGCCTCATGAGCCTGGTCATCGATTGCCAAAGTCACATTTTTCCGCGCGACTATGCCGAGCTGCTGCTGAAAAATCGCGGGGGGCTGCGCACGACGGGCGGCGCTGGCGTCTATCTGATCGACTATGGCACGCAGCGTTTTCGCCTGTCGCTGGACGATTACAGCCCGCAGCGCAAGTTGGCGGACATGGACCGCTGCGGCGTGGATATCAGCTTGCTCAGCGTCAACATCCCCAATCCCGACCTGCTTGATGAAGAACTGGCTGTGCCTGGCGCGCGCATCTGCAACGATGCGATCGCCGAGCTTTGCGCCCGTCATCCACAACGGTTCGCTGGCATCGCCTCGCTGCCGCTGAATAATCTGCCGGCTGCGCTTGACGAGTTGCGCCGCGCTGTCTGCGAACTGGGCTTGCGGGGTGTCTTTACCCCTTCGCACATCAATGGCGCGCCGCTGGACGACCCGCGCTTCGAGCCGCTGTATGCCGAATGCGCCGCGTTGGGTGTGCCGCTGGTGTTGCACCCCAGTGTGCCGACCTGGGGACAGGCTATCCAGGCGCACAGCATGATCCCCATGTTTGGCTTCATGGTCGATACGTCCATCGCCATGCTGCGGCTGATCTTGGGCGGCGCAATGGAACGGCATCCGCAGTTGATCGTGGTGCATCCACATGCAGGCGGAGTTTTGCCCTATGTGATGGGGCGCGTTGTCGAGCAGACCGAAGTCAAGCGCCGTGGCCGCGAGCATATCACGCAGTCGCCTCGCGAAACTTATCGGCGCGTCTACCTGGATACTGTTTCGCCCGATGCGCTGGCGCTGCAGTTTGCGCTGGACTTCGCCGGGGCCGACCACCTGCTCTTTGGCAGCGATCATCCCTGGGTCAGCATAGATGTCATGCTGGATTACGCGCGGGCGATCGGATGCAGCGAGGCAGAAATGCGCAAGATCCTCGGCGAGAATGCGCAGAAGCTGTTTGGAATTGGTTAATCAATAATCTATGACGATAACTGAAGGAGAATATCATGCAACTCTTCGACTACCCAAAGGCATTATCGGGCTGGGACGCCACATTCACCCGCTATGCCATGCTCAAAACCGAATATGGGGCGGAGGGCGTCGCCGACAAAATGGCGGAAATCCAGGCGGCGCTGCAGGAAAAACTGGACGAGCTGATCGCCCTGCCCGATGACGAGCAGCTGGCGCGAGCCGAACCCGATGACCTGGGCGCGATCCAGGCTTTGCGTCCGGCTGGCGCGCGACGAATGTGGTCGTCTCTGGCTGATGACTTCCGCGATCGGCTGGAAGGCGCGCTCTTGGGGCGCTGCGCTGGCTGCACACTGGGGTCGATTGTAGAAGGCTGGGATGTCGCGCGGATGGAACGTTGGGCAGCCTACCTGGGCGATAGCTATCCGCTGGTGGATTATTGGAGCCAGGCCGAGCAGCCGCACGAACACAAATATCAAACCAGCCTGCGCGAAGACTTTACACCCGCCAAAATGGACGGCGTCCCCACCGACGACGACATCAATTACACGCAGCTGGGGTTGCTCATCCTGGAAGAATATGGTCTCGAATTCACCACCGACGATTTGGGGGCGGCTTGGGTCAAATACTTGCCGTTCGCCTTCACAGCCGAGGGGATTGCCCTGGACAACTTGCGCAAGGGCGTGCCAGCGCTACAAGCGGCTGATGTCGATAATCCCTGCGTGCAATATATCGGCGCGGACATCCGCTCTGACCCCTGGGGATATGCTGCACCTGGCTATCCAGAGAAAGCGGCGGAATTTGCCCATCGCGATGCCTATGTCAGCCACCGGCGCAATGGCATCTATGGCGCGATGTATTTTTCGGCAGCCATTGCAGCCGCCTTTGCAGTCGATGATCCGGTCGAGGCGCTGCGCATTGGCCTGGAAGAGATCCCCGCCGACTGTTACCTGGCGCAAGAGGTCCGCTGGTCGCTGGAAGAAGCGCCAAATATCAAAAACTATCGGGATGCCCGTGCCGCTGTCGATGCCCGGTATCCTGGCATGCACAAGGTTCACGCCATCAACAATGCCGTGCTGACGATCTGGGGATTGACCATCGGCGGCGAAGATTACAGCAAGGTCATCGGCGAGACGGTGGCGATGGGCTTGGACAATGACTGTACGGCTGCAACAGCTGGCAGCATCTGGGGCGCGGTTTATGGCAAGGACGCCATACCCGGGCATTGGCACGAGAACTTCAACAACAAGGTGCATACTTTCTTGATTGGGCAAGAAATCTTCGCGCTGGATGACATGGTCGACCGCTTCGTCGTCCAGGCGGGGCGCGTCTTGTCGGGCTAGGGTTCGAGCCGCCGTGCCCCCACCCTAAATCCCTCCCCCATATAGAGGGAGGGACTTCAATACCTACTGAATCGCTGAAAACTCCCCTTCCCTCGTTCTGGGGGATGGGGCCGGGGGTTGGGGGGTTCTGTTGCGCTCCCGGACGAACTGGACACCTAATAAAGAGAATATACTGGATGCACAGCAATGGAGACCGCTCTATGGGGAAGCAGCGCAAGTATACACCGGAAACGAAGGTCAGGATCGTGCTGGAAATCCTGCGTGGCGAGAAATCTGTCGCCCAAGCCAGTCGCGAATACCGCATCAATGATAGCCTGCTACATTGCTGGAAAGACCAGTTTCTGGCCGGCGGCAAGCAGGCTTTTGCCTCTGGTCAGCCAGCTGAGCAGAAGCGAAGCGCCGAAAAAGTCGCCGAGTTGGAACGGCAGGTGGGAGAGCTGACGATGCAACTGGAAATTGCAAAAAAAGCCTCTCACTATGTGACCTCTCTACCACTCGAAAGCGAGAACTAGCGCAGATGCTCAGCCAGCAATGCCCCGTGTCAACAAGCTGCGCCGTGCTCGATCTGCCGCGCAGCAGCTATTATCATCGAGCCAAGCCA
>JAJDZQ010000145.1 GCA_022824565.1 Anaerolineae bacterium
GAAAGGACCCCCACATGAAAACCACCCGCCTCACCATGGCGCAAGCCCTCGTCCGCTACCTCGCCTGCCAGCACGTCTCCCGCGATGGCGCGCAGAACCCCTTCTTCGCCGGCATGTGGGGCATCTTCGGGCATGGCAATGTCGCGGGGGTCGGGCAGGCGCTCGAGCAATACGCGCCCGACTTTCGCTATTACCAATCTCGCAACGAGCAGGCGCAGGTGCTGGCTTCTGTCGCTTTTGCCAAGCACCGCAACCGCCTGGCCACTTTCGCCTGCGCTTCGTCCATCGGTCCGGGCGCATCCAATATGTTGACTGGCGCGGCTGTCGCCACCGTCAACCGCATCCCTGTGCTCATCCTGCCCGGCGACATCTTCGCCGAGCGCATCCAGGCACCCGTCTTGCAGCAGGTCGAAAGCGAGCGCACGCAAGATATCAGCGTCAACGACTGCTTCAAACCCGTCTCGCGCTATTGGGACCGCATCAACCGCCCCGAACAGCTGATCGCCTCTCTGCCCGCAGCCATGCGCGTGTTAACCTCGCCAGCCGATACCGGCGCGGTCACGCTCAGCCTGCCGCAGGATGTGCAAGCCGAAGCCTACGATTATCCCAGCGCTTTGTTCGAGCCGCGTATCTGGCATATCCCGCGCAACCGCCCCGATACAAGCGCATTGCAACGCGCCGCCGACTGGATCCGCAGCAGCCAGCAGCCCATCATCATCGCTGGCGGAGGCGTGCATTACAGCGATGCCCATGCCGCGCTGGAAACTTTCGTCGAGCGCACTGGCATCCCAGTCGCCGAGACACAGGCTGGCAAAGGCTCGCTGCTGTATGACAACCCGCTCAACCTGGGCGCGACTGGCGTCACCGGCACAGAGGGCGCTATCCAAATCGCGAAAGAAGCCGACCTCGTCATCGGCATCGGCACGCGCTACAGCGACTTCACCAACGCCTCCAAGACAGCTTTTGCCAACGAGACTATGCGTTTCATCAACATCAATGTCGCCGAATTTGACGCGTACAAGCACAACGCCCTGCCCCTGGTGGGCGATGCCCGCGCCACATTGGAAGAGCTGCTGCCGCTGCTGGATGGCTATGGCGTCGCTGCCGATTATCGCGCGCGCGTACACAGCCTCAACCAGGCTTGGGATGCCGAAGTTCATCGCATCTATAACCTGGAGCACGAACCCATGCTCAGCCAGGGCGAAGTCATCGGCCTGGTCAACAGCTTGTCGGCAGCTGGCGATACAGTGCTCTGCGCGGCCGGCAGCATGCCCGGCGACCTGCACAAGCTGTGGCGAACGCGCAACCACAAGGGCTATCACCTGGAATATGGCTATTCGACCATGGGTTATGAGATTGCTGGCGGGCTGGGCGTGAAGCTGGCCGACCCCGATCGCGAAGTCTGGGTGATGGTCGGCGATGGCAGCTTTTTGATGATGCACACCGAGATCGTGACCATGGTGCAAGAGGGCATCAAGGTCAACATCCTCGTGCTCGACAACCACGGGCACGCCAGCATCGGTGCGCTTTCGAAGGCGGTCGGCAGCGATGGATTCGGCACAAAGTTCCGCTATCGCAGCGAAAACGGGCAACTGGATGGCGAGACCCTGCCTATCGACTTCGCCAAAAACTGCGAGAGCCTGGGCGCGCATGTCATCCGCGCAAAAGACCGCGCCGAGCTCGCCGCGGCGATCGAAACAGCCAAGACCATCCAAGGTGGTCCCGTCTGCATCGTCACCGAGGTCGACCGCCGACAACGGGTGCCCGGCTATGGCGCGTGGTGGGATGTGCCGGTGGCCGAAGTCAGCGAGATGGACGCCGTCCGCGCCGCCCGCGCAGACTACGAAGCCAACAAATCGCGCGAAAACTGGTACGCCTGAGGCGGCAGGGGAGCGAAAAACATGCCCGCATTGACACAAGCAGACCTGGCATTTTGGGAGCGCAATGGCTATGTCGTCCTGCGCAATGCCGTGCCCCAAGCCAATGTCGACGCGCTGGTCGATGTCATCTGGGACTTCATGGCGATGGACCGCCACGACCCCGCCACCTGGTATCGCCCGCCACAAGGTCCCAATGGCATGGTCGAGTTGAACCGGGCTGGCATGGTGGAGTTGTATCAGCATCAGGCGCTTTGGGACAATCGCCAGCATCCGCGCATTCACGAAGCTTTTGCGCAAATCTGGGGTACACGCGCCTTGTGGGTGACAATCGACCGCGTCAACCTGAACCCGCCAGCGCGAGACGACTGGGACTTTCCCGGCTTCGTGCATTGGGATATCGACACTTCGCAGCGCCCCCTGCCTTTTGAAGTGCAAGGCGTCCTGGCGCTGGCCGATGTGCGCGCGCGGCAGGGTGGTTTGCAGCTGGTGCCCGGCTTTCATCGGCAAATCGAGCAGTGGGCGGCAACGCAACCCGCCGACCGCGACCCCTGGAAGCCCGATCTCAGCGGCATGGAACTGACGCATGTCGAGATGAACGCGGGCGACCTGGTCATTTGGCACAGCCTGCTGCCACATGGCACAGCGCGCAACAACGCCGACCGCCCCAGGCTCGCCCAATACATCTCGATGTTCCCCGCCAGCCAGGGTGATGAAGCGCAAAGGCAAGAGCGAGTCGCCGCCTGGCGAGACCGTCTGCCTCGGCAAGGACGGGCTTTCCCTGGCGATCCGCGCCGCTGGGAAACCAAACACGGCACCACCGCGCAACTGACGCCACTGGGCGAAAAACTGCTGGGTTTGAGGCACTGGTGAGCAGCAGCAAAGCCCTACACATCGGGCTCATCGGCTGTGGCAATGTCGTCGTGTATGGGCATCGTCCGGCACTGACCAGCCTGCCCCAACTGCAGCTCATCGCGCTGGCCGATATCACGCCACAACGTCGCAAGCTGGGCGCGGACTGGTTTGGCCTGCGCGACGACCAACTCTATGCCGACTACCGCGACTTGCTGGCTATCGAGGACCTGGACGCTGTGGTGGTCGCCGTGCCCCAGCAGTTCCGCCCGGCTATCGTGCTGGATGCGCTGGCCGCGGGCCTGCATGTGCTCAGCGAAAAGCCGATCGCCAATACGCCGGCGCTGGCTCGGCAACTGGTGGACGCGGCCAAAGCAGCCGGGCGCGTGCTGGCGATGGTGCACAATTATCACTTCTTGCCCGAATACCGGTTGCTCAAGCAGCTGCTCGATGCGGGCGAAATCGGCGATGTGCGCGTGGCGATGCTGCACTTCCTGGGCGTCATTGATTATCCTGGCGCGGCTGAATTTCAATCGGACTGGCGGCACAGCCTGGCGGCGGGCGGCGGCGTGCTGATGGATATGATTCACGCCGTGTATCTGGCTGAATGGCTGGTTGGCGCGCCTGCCCAGCAAGTGATGGCCTTTGTGGACGCGCCCGAATATGCCGCGCGGCAGCCGGTCATCGAAGACCTGGCTCTGCTGCAGATCGCCTTCTCGCGCGCCTATGCCAGCATTCACATGGGCTGGGGCGAGGGCGTTGGCGGCGTCGATATCAGCGGCGCGGACGGACAGCTGCGCATGCGCTACAAGCAGCATCAGTCCGGCGGCTTCAACCAAGCTATCGAGCTCTACAGCGTGGACAGCGACTGGAATCGCCATGACCATGCTATCCCCAACTTGCCCGCGCACGAAGCCAATATCGCCCGTTCTTTCTGCGAATTATGGGCAGACTTCGCCGCAGCCATCCACGAGAATCGCGAGCCGATTGCCCCGGCTGCCGCGGGCTGGCGCGCATTGGAGATCGTGCTGGGCGCTTATGAATCGGCGGTCACCGGGCGCGTTGTCAGCCTGCCGCTGGTTGAGTCGAGCCCGCTCTACAGCCGCGGCGCAGCAGGCATCGGCGAGCTGGAAGCCTGGGCAGAGAGCAAGACCGTGGCGGCGGGGTTGTTTGGGTTGCGGGCGCGCATGTGAGGGTCTACCCCACCCCCCACCCCCCGATGAATCAGGGAGGGGTAGCGCATGCAGAGAAAATGAAATCTGATGGAATCGCGTGGGGGCGAATCTTTTGTCGCCCGAACGAACCATTGCAACGTTGCGGGCGAGTCATCGCCTCGCCCCTACAGATTTCGAATCAGAATAGCATCGCCCTTTTTCGCGTGGCTACCTTGTTACTATTTTGGGCGCAGAGATTTCTGAAGTTGATTAGCTGGATTGGCTGTTGCTGTCTGGCAATTCGGGGCGAGTCGGTTGCTTTTGCAGCGCTGCAAGGCGTTCCTGCTGGAGCTGATGACGAGTGCGATTGCCGTGTATGAACGCGCCAGCCCCTGATACTATACCGCCAATGATGACAGCAACGCTAGCCGAGGCCAAACCGAGAGACGCAAGGAAAGCGCTCAAGCCCATCAATACCAATACGGCCAGAAAGCCGAAGAGCATCCCGCGATTCTCGTAAAGCGCGCGCTGCTTCTGCTGTCGCTCAGCCAGTGATAATATGCGATCGGCGCTGCCGGGCAATATCGCTTCATACTCACGCATCATTGCCGGAGGTGGCAGAGGACCCGAGTAATAGGCGGCGCGCTGTTCTATCTGGACGAATTCTCGTTCCTGTGATTCGTCTGGCATGGCTCAATTCCAGGTCTCTCCACAAAGGTCGTGTAGGTACGCGAATGTATCCCCATGGCATCGTATAAATAGCCGCCGACATCCTCCCAAACTTCGCGCAGCGCCTCGGCATCAGCCTCCGCGGGCGTTTCCGCCAGCAAGCGCCGATTCAGCACATCGACCCAACTGAACAGGCCGCCCAAGCCACGAATGAACGCGTTTGTTCTGGCTGCCATGTTTTCTCCTCTCAGCGAATCGTCCGTGGTGTAACACAATCTCGTAGCAACAGTTGGCACACT
>JAJDZQ010000143.1 GCA_022824565.1 Anaerolineae bacterium
TGCGATCGCGCCAGCAGCACAATCGCGGATTTTGCAGCCACAAACGCAGCACAATCAACATTATGCGCAGC
Organism: Anaerolineae bacterium; assembly: GCA_022824565.1. GTDB lineage: Bacteria > Chloroflexota > Anaerolineae > Aggregatilineales > Phototrophicaceae > UBA6055. The sequence continues at coordinate 72 of JAJDZQ010000143.1, forward strand.
AATACCAACATTACCTGGCGGCTTATCAGGCTCTGAAGGCTTTGTTCGCGCAGATGGCAAACTGAGTCGAGAAAGCCCGAAGACAACGGGGTTGAGGGGGCAAGGCTTGCAACTACCCCTCCCCCAGCCCCTTCCCGCCAGGTCAGGGAGGGTAGCCAATGCCTTATGCTCCTCCCGACCCGACAGGGGTATTGATGGCGTGTTAAAACCCCCTCCCTCATTTTGGGCGAGGGGTTTGGTGTGGGGGTCAGCCTCCCCCTGACTTGTCGGGGGGACCGAGGGGGGTGAACTTGTCGGGGGGACTGAGGGGGGTTTCAGCGCGGCGCAACAGATCGGCAAATAGCGCCAAGCCAGGCTCGCCCATGCGCTCGGGGTGAAATTGCACGCCCACCACCCGCCCATCAGCCGACTCCAACGCTTCGATGACGCCGTCTTCTGCATGCGCCGTAGCTCGCAATCCTGCGCCCAGCGCGGCAATCGCCTGGATGTGATAGCTGTTGGTTGTCAGCTGCCGTGCGCCGAACAAGGCATACAACCGGCTGTCCGTTTCTATCTGGATGCTGTGCTCGCCAGCGCCGCGCTCTGGCGAATGTGCCATTGCGGCTGCCTGTGCCTGCGCATCGCCGAAAATCGCGCCGCCCGCCACAGCATTGACAAACTGCATGCCATAGCAGATGCCCAAAACGGGCTTGTCACGCATGGCGCGCAAAGCCAGTTCATCGCTGGCATCGCGCAGGCGATCGACCGCTGGCAGATCGTCTGGCAATGCGCCGACCAAGCCACGGGTGATGCCGGGACCGCCGGTGATAACCAGCCCATCCAACAGCTGCGCCAGAGATTGCGCCGCCGCCGCGGATTGCAGCAAAGGAACGATGATGGGGATGCCGCCGACCGCTTCGACAGCCTGCGCGTAGTGCGTGTCGAGGCTCTGCCGTCCGTTGGTCAGGCTGGTGGTGATGCCGATGCGCGGGCGCGTCATGGATGGCTAGTGCGGGCGATAGGGCACGGCGTCCATCGCGCCGACAAATTGCGGCAGGTTGCGCTGCCCCAGCATCTGCCGGATGGCGTGCGCCTCGCCCAGATGATACCAATAATGATAAATGACGCGCTGCAGCATCGTGCCGATCGATTCATCCAGCGCTTTGCCCTTCCATTGGAAATGCTGCCCAAGCTTTTCTGTGGTCAGCGTGTCCAGGAAGATGTCGGCGTTCGCTGTCACCTCGCGCCAGGCCGCCCACATCTCATCCAGCTTCGGCGTTGATGGCGGGCAGCCAAAACTGCAGATCTTGCGCAGCTGCGGCTGAATCACCTTGCCTTGACCCAAAAAGACGCAGACGCGATTTTCATGATCGGCCAGGTGCCCGATCGTCCAACTGATGCAATTCATCTGCCCATGCCGCACATAGGCGTCCGGCAGGCTTAGCCCATCCAGGCAGCGCACAAATTCGCCGCGCGTAAAACGAAGCTGCTCGACCAGCGGATGCGCCATGCGACACTCCCTTCACCAAATTCCACCTTTTGCCAAAGCATAACGCGGAACGGAAAAAATACGAAATCCGCAGCCAGGAATTGACTGCGGATTCGCTTCGTTTTCGATGACGCCTGCGCGCCCTATTGCCTGAGCTTTGCCGACGCTATTCGCAGTTTATTGTGTTCTTTACGTGCGCCCATTCTGGCGGCGGGGTATACGGATCGTCGCTGTTTATCTCGGTCCAGTACTCGCCGGTTGCATGGTATCGCGCGTACAGCCAACAGGGCAGCATGCGAACTCTGAAGATTTCGGAATTGTTTGATGCAACACCCTCGGCGTTAATGGCGCGAATGCGGAAGTTGTATTTGTTGCCGGGCATGAGGTCAAAAACGCGATGCGAGTGAATCGCTTCGGCTGGATACCAGCCCGCTTTGCCGCCCTTTTTTGCCGGCGCCCATGCGTCGCCGAAGCCGCGGATGTATACCTCGTATCTAACCGCCTTCCGGTGTTCGTACCAAACGAGCATCGCTCGGCTGGGATGAAACACGTTCGAAATCTCAATGTCTGATATCACTGGAGTATGCTTATATGCCTGCGCCTGCACGAGCGCGCCGCTAAGCAGAATGGTCAGGAGAAAAAGGACCCCCCCGCAAAACGCTCAAACGTAAATGGGTCATGATTCATTGTCCTCACATGTTCTGGTGGGTAAGAAACCGAACGATAGTTAGCGCTCGCGGCGCTGCTGTCAAGCAGAATTACATTACGATTTGATTAACAAATTGGCAGGTCGCGAGCGGGGGATGCGGCTTGGCCAAGGGCTGTGCCATCGTTCCTCTCCCGCTCGATTGCTCATCGTCTAACAGCAGGCTGCCGCGACCGGAAGCTTCTCCAGGCCAACGGGGATGACATCGAGTGGCAGCAGCGCTGGCTCATCACAACATTCGCTAGCATAATCGGTAACGCAGACGCCGGTCTCTGGCAAGTGCAACTGCACATCACGCGCAGCCGCCCAATCGCCACACAGCGCCGCCGTTATGGACCGCGCCTGTTCGTAGCCGGTCGCCAGCAAGAAGGTCGGCGCGCGACCATAGCTCTTCATGCCGATGATATAAAAGTTGCGCTCTGGCTGGCGCAATTCTGCTTCGCCATGTGGGGGGACACTGCCACAGCTGTGCAGGTTGGGGTCGATCAGGGGCGCAAGAGCCCGCGCGCTTTCCACAGCCGGGTCGATATCCAGCCGCAACTCGCGCATCATGTTGAAATCGGGGCGCGCGCCGGTGCAAACGATGACTTCGTCAACGCGCAGCCAGTTGTTGTCGCTGTAGAGTTGCAGCCTATTGGTGACTTTGGCGACCCGCGTGATGGGGAAAGGCGCAGCGATCTCCAAAGCTCCCGCCTCGACCGCTGCCTTGATGCGCATGCCCAGCTGTCCGCGCGCCGGCAATTGGTCGTCGGTTCCACCGCCGTACAATGGCTGCATATTGCTGCCCCGCAGCGCCCAGACCACCTCTGTAGCGGGCGCATCGTCGCGCAGACGCAGCAAGTCGAGCAAGGTGTTAATCGCGGAATGACCGCTGCCCACCACAGCCACCCGTTTGCCCGCATATTGTTCGCGCGCCACACCCAGCACATCCGGGATGCCATAGGCGATTCTGCCGCTCAGTTGCGCCTCGCCCAGGGCCGGGATGCCATCTGCCCCCAGCGGATTCGGCTGCTGCCAACTTCCCGAGGCGTCAATCACCGCGCGCGCTGCTAGCGCCTCTTCCCGCCCATCGTCCATCTGCAAGCGCAGCAAGAAGGGCGCAGTCCAACGCCCGGCCTCTTTCAGTTTGTCGCGCTGTTTGCGGCTGATAGCGGTGACGCGTGCGCTGGTGCGAATGACCTCGCGCATGGACCGCAGATTGGCAAGCGGCTGCAAGTAACGAGTCACCAGCTCCGCGCCGGTGGGCAGCTCGTCAACAGGCGGCATCAGCCAGCCCTCAGCTTCCAACAGACTTCGGCAGGCGGCATCCACATTGAATTCCCAAGGCGAGAACATGCGCACATGCCCCCATTGCAGCACGGTCGCGCCGACCCTCGCGCCAGCTTCTAGCACGACAGGCCTTTCGCCGCGTTCCAGCAGATGCGCCGCCGCTGCCAGGCCGATGGGTCCTGCGCCGATAATCGCGATAGGCAGTTGCTTCATAAAGCCTGTCCTTTCTATTGCAGGAATTTCAGTCGTTATCTGTGAATCCAAAAAAGCGCTGCAACAACAAAACGGAAGGTCGTAGGGGCGACTCTTGAGTCGCCCAAAACTATAACGGCGACATAGTGGGCGAGACAAGTCTCGCCCCTACAGATTGATGGATCAGGGTAGCATCGCCCTTTTTCGCATGAGTAACTTGGTTTTACTTCTGCGACTCTTTGATGGCCGAATGGTGGCGAGTCTTACCTGGCGCAAGGCGAGCGGCGCGTCAATAACCCAGTTTCAAGGCGACTTCTTCCAGGCTGTCGGTGGGTCCAATCAAGGTGATCTCGTCTTCCAGGTGCAGGTTGGTATAGCCATGCGGCACGATCGAATGTCCACGCCGTCCGATTGCCATGACCAGCACATCGTCGGGCAAGATCAGCTCGCGCAGGTGCAAGCCGTCCACATTCGGGTCGGTGATGGTCACCTGGATGACATCGTGCTCGGGATCGTCTTCAAAGACCATGCTGGCCAGCTGTGGCGCGCGCACAAAGTGATCGAGCAGATGCACCATGGCATTGGCGGGATGCAGCACATGCACGCCCAGCTCGCGGAATTCTTCCACCAATGTATAGGCATGCAGCCGCGCGATCTGGCGGGTGATGCCGAAGTCTTCGTACAGGATCTGGCACAATTCCAGGCTGTCTTCGTCATTGGGCAGCATCGCCACAGCCACTTCGGTCTTGGGCTCGATAATCTGCGCCAGGCTCTCCGCGCTGATCTGTGGCAGCCACTGTTCTTTGCGATTGCCATTGTCGCCGCCGCTGGAGACATGCGACTGGTCGATATCCAGCAGCTTGACGCGCCAGCCATGCTCGATCAAGCGCTCGGCCAGTTGCCGCGACTGATTCTCGATGCCCACGATGACCACATCCAAGATTTCATCGTCTTTGATATCTTTGGGCAGATGCGATTCGCCGACCAGCCGAATGGCATATTTGAAGAAGATAGGACCCGTCAACTCGCTGACGACGATCACACCGACCAGCAGGGTGGTGAACTCGGCGCCGAGCTGGGGAAAGGCGATGGCGACTTCTTTGGCCAGGCCAATGGCGACGCCAGCCTGCGTGATGTAGCCCATCCAGGCGATGCGCTTGAAGCGGGCGGGGTCGTTCGCCAACGTGCCGCCCAAATAGGCGCCGATGAAAAGCGCTACGATGCGCGTGATGTAGAGAGCCAGCGTGATGGGCAGCAGCAGCAGCACGATGCCGATATCGAGCGATGCGCCAACCAACGTGAAGAAGACCACAAAGATCGGTATGCGCACTAGATGCAGCAGATGCCGGAATTCTGTTCGGTAAGGCGAGCGATTGGTCAGCCAAAAACTGGCCACCAGGCAGATCAACAGCGGCTCAAAGATCAGCTCGACTGGCAGGTTAGCGTGGCTCCAATGTCGCACTGTGCCAGTCAGGGCGAAGACCAGATAGCCGATGAGCAGAATGAGCGGTATCTTCAGTCGGTCTTCCCAGTGGTTGCGCAATACCAGCGACATGACCTGCGCCACCAACACGCCCAAGCCCATCGACGCCAGAATTTCAAAAGCCACCAGCAAGATGAAGCTGACATCAAATGCGCGGCCGGTGAGCATGGTCGCCGCGATTGACGAGCTCAGCGCGAAGAGCACGACGATCAGCACATCCTTGACGACCGTCACGCCGAGCACGGTTTTGGTGAAGGGTCCGCGCGCGCGCATCTCGTTGATGACGGCGATGGCCGACGATGGCGAACGCGCCGACAGGATGGGCCCGCTCAGCAGGGCGGTGGCAAAGCGAGCGGCCGGCGACAAGTCGCGCATGAAGGGAATGTGGTCGCCAAGCAGCAAGATGACCGCGCCGCAAACAAGATAGACCGCGCCAATCTGCATGACCGTATTCCAGCCGATGCTGCGGAAGCGCCCACGCAACTCGTCCAGCGCCATCTCGCTGCCCGCGGCAAAAGCGATGAACGCCAGCGCCATCTCGTCAAGGAAGCGCAGAGACCCGATATCCACCTGCTGAATGAAGGAAAAGATAAAGGGACCGGCCAGGATGCCCGCCACCAAATAGCCGGTAATCAGGGGCAGCTGGAAGTGCGCAGCCAAGCGACCAATCTGAATGGCGGCGAGCGCGACAAATAGGAAGCTGGCGAGAGAAATCGCCAGGAATTCAATATCCAAAGCCCAGACCTCAGGTCAAACGGGAATCAGAAGCGATTGTTACCGAAAGCGTCGGTATTGTAGCAAGGATGCGCCATCTGTACAGACTGTACAGACGACGCGCTCAGCCTCGCGCAGCCTTGCTGGAAAGTTCGGCTTCCAGGTCGGCTGCCAGCCGCCCCATGATCTGAACAGTCTGCCGCAAGTCCGAGGCCGTTGTGCGCGGATTGTTCGTGCACAGGCGCATGACTGTTCTTCCCAGCAGCTTGGTCGTCGAGGCGAAGGCGAAGCTGTTGGCGGCCATAGAGTTGCTCAACTGATCAGTCACTTGGTCAGCCAGCGCGTCATCGCCATCTGACGGCTTGTAGCGGAAAGTCACAATCGCCAGTTGCGCTGGCGTGATGACCTCCCAGCGGTCCGACTCACGCAGGAGCGATTCCGCCAATTCCGCCAGTTCAATGCCGCGTTCGACCGCCTGGCGGATTGCGCCAAGACCAAATACCTTCAGACTCATCCACAGTTTCAAGGCGCGAAAATACCGCGTGAGCTGGATGCCTTGATACATGTAGTTCAGCTCTTCGCCGACTTCTTCTTTGCTGTGCGCTTCGGCATCGGTCAGGAAATGCGCCCTCTCTTTGAATGTCGCGCTCAACCAGTGACGGTCCTGTACCAACAGCGCGCTGCATTCGACTGGTTGGAACATCCATTTATGCGCATCCCAGGTCAACGAATGGGCGCGTTCGATGCCCGCTAGCAGCTGCCTTCGATGTTCAACTAAACAGGCTGTCGCGCCATAAGCGCCATCGACATGAAACCACAAGCCCTCCCGTTCGCACAGATCGGCCAGGTCGTTCAGTGGGTCGACCGCGCCTGTGTTGGTCGTGCCCGCTGTCGCGGCGACGCAGAACGGGCGTTTGCCGGCTGCTCTGTCTGCCTCGATTGCCCGGGCGAGCTCTGCCACCGGCAGTCGAAAATCGGCGTCGGCGTGGATTTCGTGCAGCTGTTCCGGCGCGAAACCGAGGATGCGCAAGCCGCGCGAGACGACAAAGTGCGTCTGGTCTGAGCAGTACACGACCGCCTTGTCAATGTCGTTGTCCAGCTTTATCTGCCGCGCCACCGCCAAACCCATCAGATTCGCCACGGAGCCCCCGCTGACGAATAAGCCGGCCGCTTCTGCGGGCATGCCGCAGAGCGTGCGCAGCCAATTGATGACCAGCCGTTCGACGGTCGCCGCGCCCGTCCCTAAGGGATACAAGGAGTTGAAGATGTTGTAGCCAGAAGCCAACGTATCGGCCATGGTGCCGACGAAGTTGCTGGGAGAGGGGATATAGGCGAAGAAGCGTGGATGATCCAGGTGGTCGATGGTCGTCAGCACCTGGCGCTCGAATTGTTCCAGAACATCTTCCCAATGCGACCCCTTCTCCGGCAGAGGCTCTTCCAAGATTTCTTTGAATGTTACGGGATCCAGCGCTCGCGTCGCCGGAAATTGGGCTTGCGCCCCCGTATAATCCACCAGCATGTCGATGATGCGGTAGCCCATCTCGCGCATCTCTTCGGCGCTGAGCTTTATCTGGTCTCGGGGGCTTGTATTTCGCATGTCTGTTCCTTTCAATCAGCGAATCGCGTTCACGACTCTGCGGCGGCAAAGTGTCCATAGTTTAGCGACTTTATGGCTAGACGAATTGCTTATGAACACGATATTCCAAGAGATTACTACGGACTGATGGGCGTTCCACCTATGTTTCATTGACAAGTATAATCGCGAACAGTTTGCGATTGTCAAATCCCGAACGGGCAATGACGGGAACGATTTGTGTGTCAATGGCAAGGATTGTTCTTTCGTATCATCATTCGGCCGCGTGGCGTAGATGCTGATGCCGCCATACCATCGCAACCATGCTTAGGTCGCCCACAGACGCTGCAAAAGCAAAACCCTGCCCGAAGTAGACAGGGTAGTTGGCAGCAGGATTTTGAGTTGAATTCAGTGGTGGGCTATTTGCAGATTTGTATTGCTTCTTTGATTATGTAGTCGTCAGGGAGGTGGAAGCGGATTTTGCATTTTGAGCGTGAGACCTTAGTCTTGCCAAACCTATGGTCGTATAGCACTTCCCGAGCTTCAATCTGGTAGTAGTTGCCCGGGTCAAGCTGGAGTGTAAGCGCTCTCTCTCTGTCATGCCCGTCGGGGTTTTGCAAATCGTCAGTGTAGTCTTGCCATCTGCCGTAGCTGGAATTGTATCGGCTGTGACTTGCCTTCAGCGCTGTCCATTTGCGAGTGAACTGTTTTATCCGTAACTGGAATTCGTGACCATGCCCCCAAGTGTTGCCATGCCGAACAACGCACTCATTCGTTTCTGGGTGTACCATATTGCTGTGATGTACTGCCCGTAGGATACTAAATTCAATGTCGCTGCCGAATTGCTTGATAATATCCTG
>JAJDZQ010000159.1 GCA_022824565.1 Anaerolineae bacterium
ACACATATGAAACCGACTATACCTATAGCCGGACGGGCCATGTCGGATTTTCGGTGCGCGTGCTGCCCTACCATGCCTTTTTGCATTCGTCCTTCTTGCCGCACAAGATCGTGTGGGCATAGCGGCTGGCTGGCGCCGACCCGGGCAATCGAAACAGAATCCCGCTGTGTCTCTGTGGCAAATAAACAATACTCGACACAGAGTTCATAGAGAGCACAGAGAACACAGAGAAAAGCGTTCCATTTACTATTGAGCGCCTTCCAGGTCGGACGCATGACCATGAGGATTCAGCCATGTTCTGCTTTGTCAAGCTCTGTGCCTCTGTGTCTCTGTGTCTCTGTGGCAAACTAACATAGGTATGCGACCAAACCTGCTGGCGTCGACCCCAAGGCACTAGACCCATTTGCCCGTCTCGGCTACAATACGCGCAATCGTGAACGAATATTGAAAACCGTGCGCATGCAATATCACATTTGGACTCTCGGCTGCCAGATGAATGTCGCCGACTCGCAGTTGCTGGCATCGGAGCTGGAAAAGCTGGGGCATCGCGCCGCTCCAAATGGCGATGAAGCCGACATCATGGTCGTCAATACTTGCGTGGTGCGGCAAAGCGCCGAGGACAAGGGGCTGGGGCGATTGGGTATGCTGGGCAAGCTGAAGCGCCAGCAGCCCGACAAGATCATCGGCGTGATGGGCTGCATGGTCGGTGTGCGCGATCCACTGTGGATGCGCAAACGTCTCCCCTATGTCGATGTCTTTATGCCGCCCTCCGACCCAGCGCCCATGGTGGACTTCTTGAGCGAGCGCAGCCACGAATCCGAAGCGCTACGGCTGGAAAATATCGCCCGCCAAGAACGCGACGCCTTGCAAGATGGCGAGTTGGTGCTGCCGCTGCACGAACGCGGTCAACTGGTCTGCGCGCATGTGCCGGTCGTCTATGGCTGTTCGCACGCCTGCACCTTTTGCATCATCCCCTTCCGGCGCGGCATCGAACGCAGCCGGCGCATTGGCGAGATCGTCGCGCATGTGCGCAGCCTGGCGGGGCAGGGTGTCAAAGAAGTTACTTTGCTGGGGCAAATTGTCGATCGTTATGGCAAGGATATCGCCGATGGTCCCGACTTGTCCGACCTGCTGCGGGTTGTGCACGATACCGCCGAGCAGACGGGCCTGGAGCGCATCCGCTTCTTGACCAGCCATCCCAACTGGATGAGCGACAAGCTGCTGCACACGGTTGCCGAGCTGCCGCGCGTCATGCCGCACATCGAAGTGCCGGTGCAGTCGGGCGCGGACGAAGTGCTATCGCGGATGCGGCGCGGTTATACGGCCGATCAGTATCGCAAACTGGTGCAAAAGATCCGCAAAATTGTCCCGCAGGTCGCTATCAATACCGATATCATCGTCGGTTTTCCGGGCGAATCGCGAGAGCACTTCATGCAGACTTATGCGCTGCTGGAAGAGCTGCAGTTGGACAAGGCGCATTTGGCGCGCTATAGCCCGCGGCCGCAAACCGTCAGCGCTCGCCGCATGGCCGACGATGTGCCCGAAGCAGAAAAGCGCGAACGGCACAAAATGCTGGAAGACCTGCAAGCCCGTGTCGTGGCGAAGATCAATGCGCAGGTTCTGGGCGAGCGAGTCGAAGCGCTGGTCGAAAACCAACACAAAGGCCGCTGGCGCGCTCGTACGCCGCAAAACAAGTTGGTCTTCTTCGAAGCCCCCGGCGATTGGCAAGGCAAACTGGCGGAATTGGAAGTTACCTGGACGGGTCCCTGGAGCATGCAGGCGCGTCTGCCCAATGCGCAGCCCCGCGCCGAACTGCCGCTCGTGATCGCTGGTTGATGCCCGGCGCTCGCTGCCAGCTCGTTCTTTGCTGCGTCTGTTTTTTGCTGGCGGCTTGCAATCTGGGCTCGCGCAGCCCCGCAGACGACACAGCCCATGCAACAGACAATACGCGCCTGCCGCCATCTATCGAGATCGGCTCGCCCGGCGATGGCGACGAATTCGTGCTCGGCGACGAGATTCTGGTGTCTGTGCTGGCTGCGGACAGCATAGGCATCAACCAGGTGAAGCTCTTCGTCGATGAACAAATTGTGCGCACAGTGTCGTCAGAGTCGCTGCAGGGCGAGCTGGCGATGAAAGCCATTCTGAACTTTGTGCCACAGCGCGCCAATCTGGGCCGCATTGTCTTGCGCGTCCTGGCCTACCGCGGCGCAGTGGTCAGCCCGCCCGCCGAGGTCACTGTCATCGTGCGCGAATCTCCAGCGCAGATCGTGGCAACGCCCGACCAGCCGGCCGGCGTCCCCTACATCCCCAACGATGGCATCTGCCGCGCGCTGGTCAATACCGCCTTGAACTTTCGCACTGGTCCCGGCACCGGCTACCGCATCTTGTCTGTGCTGCCCAGTGGCACCCTCGCGCCCATCCGCGGGCGCAACAGCCAACACAGCTGGTGGCAGCTTTCGGCAGCGGGGCGCGCTGGCTGGGTCAGTGGCGATTTCACGACCGAATATGGCGATTGCAGCCGTGTGCCTGTGGTCGCGGGTTGAGCCGTATCCTAGTTGCCATGTTGCCCGCCTGTGCTAGAATCCCCGCAATTGCCTTTTTGGGGGGTGCGCTATGGCGATCGCTGTGAAGCGACTAATTCTGGTTACGCAGAATGTACAATTTGCCATTGATGTCAAGCGCGCTCTCGAGGCGCTGGGCGACTATAGCGTGACCACCGCTGCCAACGCGCGCAACGCCATTGAATTCCTGCGCGAACACCATGCCGATCTGCTGTTGCTGGATACAGTCGGATTGCCGATAGCGCCCGGCATCATGATTGATTTGGTGCGCGCGCGCGCTGCTGATATGCCTATCGTGCTTGCGCCCGACCAGCCTTCTGTGCACCAACTGGCGGATGAATACGAAGCCAGGAGTGTCGTCGATATTCCTGTCTATGCGCGCGATCTGCTGCCGGTGCTGGAATCTGCGCTGGCCATTCGCCCCGCATCGCTGCCGCCGCTGCCGGCCGATTTGCCCCCAGCAAGCCAAGACACGCGCGAGATTGAAGCGCTGGTCGATGAAATCGTGCCAGAAGACAGCGCGCTGAATTATACCCGTCGCCGTTTGCAAGCCTCGTATGAACTGCTGCACCCGCCCGCCGAAGGACATTCCAGCACTGTGCAGGCGGTGGTCGAGCTGCAAATTGACCCGCCAGACGAAAACGATGCCATCCGTTTCTACACAACCGGCATCGCCGACGACTTTGACGAATCCACCATGGCGCCAGACAATGACGACACCGTCCGCGACCTGGCGCAGCGCCTGGCGGCAGACCCCCGATCCGAAGCCGAGCTGCCCTCCGCTGCACAATCCGCGACAGCCAGCGACGACAACGCCGCATTCCAGCAGATGCTCAATACACTGTTGGATGAAAGCACGCAGTTGGACGACTTGAAGCTGGAATCGCTCTTTGATACCACAGCCGAGCTGACCGGCGCGTTGGGAACGGGCGTTGTGCCACGTTGGCTGCGCGAAACCGAACAGTTGATTAACGAGCCAGACTTTTTGCGTATGCTGCTGCCGCGCCTGGACGACGAATCCGCCGACAAGACCGAACCAGCCGCGCGAAAACCAACTGCCAGCCCCCGCGTGGAACCAGTCCCGACGCCAGATGACGAAACAGTGCCCAGCGCCGACTTGCCAAGCGATATGGACACAGCCACAGAGGCAACTTGGCTGCCGCTTTCGAGTCGTGACAAAGACCCGCTCCTCGCGCAGTTGGCGCTCACCATGACGCAAAACATGACGGAGATGACCGCCGATGCCAGCGTGCTCACCCAGGGCGAGCGCATTCATGCCTTTTCGGGCGAGCTGCCGTTGGACAGATTCCGCACATTGCGGCAGTTGATTGCCGATGACTGGGCGGCGCAGGGAGATCAATCGCGCGTACGGTTCGTGCGCCTGCCCGATGCCAGCGCCGACTATATGCTCTATTCGCGCGGCACCATCGCCGGCTTCTGCCTGACCTTGATTTTCTCTGGCGGGCGGCAACTCAGCGAGATCCGCCAGCAAGGCGAATCGCTTTTGAGCGCGCTGGCTGCTGCGCCCGCGGCATCGCCCGAAAGCCATGCCCTAGCCGATATTGCGCCCGCGCCACCAGCCGATACACAGCCTTTCTCGTTTGTCTGGCTGCTGGCAGATCCTGACTTGCCCTTGCCCAAAACTGTCGCTCAGCAGTTGCTCTTTTGGCTGGAGTTGCAGTTGAATAGCCTCGGCTGGACGATCCATCGTTTGGATGTGCATGGCGATTTCATCTATCTGTACGCCGATGTGCCCGGCAACGCCTCGCCAGACGCCTTGATTCGCGATGTCATGGAGCGCTCGCGGCAGATCGCCTGTGCCGAAGATAAGGCGCTGCCCCACGAGCTTTGGGCAGACGCCTACCTGGTCCTGCAGCCGGGCCGCGCCATCAGCGAACGCGAGCTGGGGCGTTTTTTGCAATTTGCCCGCGCCTGAGCGAGCGCTTGCCACCACCGCCGCAAATCGTCTATACTCTGCGCCACTATACACGCGGCTGTACGGGCAGTTGTCTTGGAGCAGCGACCGGTTCTATATCTCATTGATGGGCATGCGCTGGCTTATCGCAGCTTCTTTGCGCTGCAGAGGGCTGGTTTTGTAACCTCGTCTGGCGAAAGCACCAGCGCCGTCTATGGCTTCAGCGCGACGCTGTTGACAATCTTTGAACAATTCCAGCCCAAATACCTGGCGGTGACTTTCGACAAAGGGCTCAGCGGGCGCGAAGAGTTTTATCCCGGCTATAAATCATCGCGGCCGCCCATGCCGCCCGACCTGAAAGCCCAGTTTGAGCGCATCTTCGAGCTGGTGGCCGCTTTCAACATCCCCCAGCTGACCATGCCAAATATGGAAGCGGATGACATTCTGGGCACGATCAGCCGCCAGGCAGTCGAGCAGGGCTTGGATGTGCATATTGCCACGGGCGACCGCGACATCTTGCAGCTGCTGGGACCGCATGTGCGCGTGCAGCTTCCCCAGCGCCGCGGCGATGATCTTGTTTATGACGAAGCCGCCTTCCGAGCGCGATACGCAATCGAACCGAGCCAGTTGATCGAACTGAAAGCGCTCATGGGCGACAGCTCCGATGACATCCCTGGCGTGGCGGGCATCGGCGAAAAGTCGGCGACCAAGCTCTTGCAGCAATATCGGGATCTGGAAGATATCTATGCGCACCTCGACGATCACAGCACGCGCGTGCGCAACTGCCTCAGCAAAGGCAAGGACATGGCTTTTCTGAGTCGCCGGCTGGCCACCATCATGCGCGACCTGGATATCAAGCTGGATCTGGATGCCTGCGTCTTGGGCGACTTTGAGCTGAAGGCGGTCGATGAAGTTTTTTCCAGGTTGGAATTCCGGTCGCACCGTGAGCGAGTGCACAAGCTGCACGGCTCGCTGCATGGCGACGAAGCGACTGGCATCGTCAAAGCCGAAGCTGTGGTCGACACGGTCATCGTGCGCGACCAAGCGGCGCTGGCCGATCTGGTTGAGACGCTCAACAGCGCCGAGATGATCGCCTTCGATACCGAAACGACCGGCCTCGACCAAATGGCTGCCGAGCTGGTGGGCATCGCGCTGGCGGTGGCTGGCGAGCGTGGCTATTACATCCCCGTCAATCACCGCGCCGGCGCCAGAGATGGGCAGTCCAGCATGTTTAGCGAGCCAGTTGGCGACCAGTTGCCCCTGGACGAAGTGATCTCAGCGCTGCGTCCGCCGCTGGAAAACCCGGCCATCCCCAAGGTCGCGCACAATGCCATTTATGATGTGATCATCTTGCAACGGTATGGCATCGATGTCGCGCCTATCGCCTTTGATACACTGTTGGCGGAATGGCTCAGCAACCCCATCAGCAAGTTCCTCAAGCTCAAGGCCTTGGTGGCGCACGCGCTGGATGTGCAGATGACCGAGATTGACGAACTGCTGGGCAAGGGCAAAGACCAGAAGACGATGAGCCAGATCGATATCGAACTGGCCGCTCCCTATGCCGCCGCCGATGCCAGTATGACCTGGCGACTCGTCCAGCCCTTGCGCGACAAGCTGAACGACGAGGGCGTGCACACGCTCTATCACAAGCTGGAACTGCCACTCATCCCCATCATCAGCCAGATGCAGCGCAAGGGCGTAGCGCTGGATGTCGACTTTCTGCGCGCTATGAGCGACCAGCAGCGCGAAAGCCTGTCCGAGTTGCAGGCGCAAATCTTTGAGCTGGGCGGCGGCAAATTCAATATCAACAGCCCCAAACAGCTAAACGAGGTGCTATTTGGCAAACTCGGCTTGCCAACCGAAGGCTTGCAGCGAACCAAGCTGGGTTTTTCGACCGACACCAACACCTTGCAAAAATTGCGGCGCGAGCACGAAATCATCGAATTGATCGAAGGCTTCCGCGAGCTTTCCAAGTTGAAGAGCACCTATGTGGATGCGCTGCCCACCTTGGTCAACCCGCGCACGGGCCGCCTGCACACCAGTTACAACCAGACGGGCGCCGCCACCGGCCGATTCAGCAGCAGCAACCCCAACCTGCAAAACATCCCCAACCGCACAGAAATGGGGCGGCAGGTGCGCCGAGCTTTTGTCGCGCCAGCCGGTTATGGCTTTCTGGCTGTCGACTACAATCAGATCGAGTTGCGGGTCATGGCGCATATCAGCGAAGACGACACCTTGATCGAGGCTTTTCAGCGCGGGCTGGATATTCACCGAGCCACCGCCGCGGCCGTTTTTGGGATCGGGCTGGACGAAGTGAGCGACGAGCAGCGCGACTTTGCCAAGCGCGTGAACTTTGGCTTGTGTTATGGGCAGGGCGCATTTGGACTGGCCAGCCAAACGGGCTTGACGCGGTCCGAAGCCCAGTCTTTCATCGATGCCTACTTCGCCGAGATGCCCGGCGTCAAACAGTACATCGACGCGACTCGCGCGCGCGTGTGGGAGCACGGCTATACCGAAACGCTCTATGGACGACGGCGCAGCTATCCACAGATCAAAGCGGGCCGGCGAACTCGTGGCGCGGGCAACGAAGAACGCGCTGCTATCAATATGCCCATCCAGGGAACAGCCGCCGATATCTTGAAGCAATCCATGATCGATCTGGATGCACGACTGCGCGCTGCCGGCTGTGCTGCCGCGATGATCTTGCAAGTGCATGACGAGCTGGTGCTAGAAGTGCGCGAAGATGAATTGGCGGCGGTTGGTCCCCTGGTGGTCGAAACCATGGAAGCCGCCTTGCCCGATGGCAAACCCCTGCGCGTCCCGCTCAAAGCCAAAGCCAGCTGGGGCGGCAACTGGCGCGACATGCACGAGCTAACAGCAGCACCTTGATTAACGACCTGGCACGAAATGGCGAATAAAACCGATGAAGCACTTTCTTGATTTGGCGGCTTGTAGCAAAGACGAATTGCGCGACTATCTAGATTTGGCGCTGCAACTGAAGGCAGAATGGCGCGCTGGCGGCAACCAGCCCATTCTGCGTGGCAAGACACTGGGCATGATCTTTCAAAAACCATCGCTGCGAACGCGGGTTTCTTTTGAGATGGCTATGAAGCATCTGGGCGGCGATGCCATCATGCTCGGTCCCAACGAGATCGGCCTGGGCGTCCGCGAAAGCGTGCCCGATGTGGCGCGGGTGCTTTCCAGCTATGTGCAGGGGATTATGGCGCGCGTATATGACCACAGCGATGTCTTGCAGTTGGCCCAGTATTCGCGCGTGCCCGTCATCAACGGCTTGAGTGACGACTATCATCCCTGCCAGGCGCTGGCAGATATGTTGACCATCCGCGAGCATTTTGGGGCGCTGCCGGGCATCAAGCTGGCTTTTGTTGGCGATGGCAACAATGTGGCGGCTTCTGTCGCGCTGGCTTGCGCCCAGTTCGGGCTGGACTTCAGCATCGCCACCCCCGAAGGCTACGAAATGAAGCCGCATATTCGCGAACAAGCGCTGGATATCGCCGCGCAAAACGGCACCTCGCTGCTCATGGGCACGCGCCCAGAAATGGCGCTGGCCGATGCCGATGTCGTCTATACCGACACCTGGATCAGCATGGGGCAAGAGGCAGAAGCGGCCGAACGAATTGATGAATTCAAGGCTTTGCAAGTCAATGCCCAGATGCTGGGGCACGCCAAGCCCAACGCCATTGTGATGCACTGCTTGCCAGCTCACCGCGGGCACGAAATCACCGATGATATGATGGATGGTCCACAATCGCGCATCTTTGAACAGGCAGAAAATCGGCTGCATGCCCAGAAAGCCATCCTGGCGCGCCTGCTGGTTTAGTGCCTTTTTTCGACAACGCGTCGGCCAGATTGCTGTTAGAATATGATAACTTGCGCTGCGCAAGCGGGTTTTCGCTTGTAGATAGGGCAGCGCTGCCCGCTTATTTGGAAGCTACCTCGTGGAACAAGTACTGGTCATTCTGGAGAGTCTCGCCCTGACCGATGTCGTTGACATCGCCATTGTGACTTTGCTTTTCTACAGCATCAGTTTGCTCTTTCGCGGCACGCAGGCGGTTGCGCTTTTTCGTGGCATCGCGCTGCTGGCGATCGGCTTGATTAGTGTGGCGGCGGTGCTGCGGCTGCAAGCGCTGAGCTGGCTGCTGGCGAATAGTTTGACCGCCCTGGTCATCGCGATTCCGGTCATCTTTCAGCCCGAGATCCGCCGCGTGCTGGAGAGGCTGGGACGCAGCGCATTCTTTGGCACTCGCCTGGCTCCAGAAGCCACGCGCGTCTCGGTGATTGACGAGATCCATAAAGCCACTAGCAAACTGAGCAGTCGCCGCCATGGCGCGCTCATTGTGCTGCAGCGCAACAGCAGCTTGCAAGAATATATTCGCACCGGTGTTGGCTTGGAAGCGGTCGTCACGGCCGACTTGCTGGCGACGCTCTTTTGGCCCCGCACCGAGCTGCACGATGGCGCGGTCATCATCGATGACACGGGGCAGATCGCCGCGGCTTCTTGCGTTTTGCCCATCACAGCCAGCCGCAACTTGCCCAATCCCAACCTGGGCACACGCCACCGGGCAGCAGTCGGCATCAGCGAAGTGGGCGATGCGCTCTGCGTGGTTGTCTCCGAAGAGACAGGCAAGATTTCGCTCACCAATGGCGGACGCATGATCCTCGACCTGGACGCGCAGCGCTTGCAGCTGATCTTGGGTGGCGTCTATGGACCCGACCAAGCCGACCAGTTGCCGCTTGCCAGGCGCGTGCGAGAACTGCGTGACGATTTTCTGCTGCGCCTACAGACGCGCCGCCGACAAGGGGCACAAACATGATCCGGCGCTGGGCACAGACAAACGCCGCTGGCAACTTGCTCTGGCTGGCGGTATCGCTGCTGCTGGCGACCAGTGTCTGGTATATCGCGGTTACTTCTGCCGACCCCATCCAGCAGCGGCGGTTTTCCAGCGTGCCCATCCAGTTTGTGGATAGCGACTCGGCGGTTATGACCAGCAGCTCCGCCCGCACAGCGATTGTCACTGTGCAAGGCTCGCAAGCCTCCCTGCCGCGTCTGGTGGAAGAGATCGAAGTGCGCGCCGAATTGTCTCGACTGGGACCAGGCACCCATACCGTGCCGCTGCATGTCGATGTCGCGCCCAATACCTCAGACAGCATCCGCAGACCGGTGCTGCGCATCCAGCCGGTGCAGATTGTGGTCGAGCTGGAGCCGATCGAATCGCGCGATATGGCTATCGAGATCGCCATCATCAATCCGCCGCCGATCGGCTATCGTCATGACGAACCGCAGTTGGATCGTGACCAAGTGGTGGTTACCAGCGCTGCCAGCCGCATGTCACAAGTGGCGGCTATTCGCGGCGAGCTCGATTTGTCCGCCAGCCGCAGCCCGCTCGCACAAGAAGTCCGCCTGCATGCGCTAGATGCCGAAGGCGGCCGGATGAGCGGCGTGACACTGAGCCCACAATCGGTTCGGGTTTCCGTGCGCGTATCGCGGCGCGACGACATCCGCCAATTTCCAGTGCGACCCAATATCCTGTTACACACCTTGGCCGAGGGCTTCTTGTTCAAAGATTACAGCTATGACCCTGCTTCTATCTTCATTAGCGGCGCGCCCGAGCAGTTGGCGCAGCTTTCCGACACCTTGCTAACCGAGCGAATCAGCCTGGAGGGGCATCAAGAGAAGTTCGAGGCGACTGTACCCATCTTGCTGCCCGACGATGACTTGTTCGTCATGGGCGGCAACAACAACATCACTGTCGCGATTGACATCATTCCCATCATCGTTTCGCGCCAGATCGACAGCATTGATATTGACCATTTTGGCTTGAACGGGGGATTTGCGGTGACAATCGCACCCAGGACTGTGTCCGCCATAGTCAATGGTCCGGTCGTGCTGGTCGATCCACTAACTGCCGCCGATATCCAGGTCAGTGTCGATTTGGATGGGCTCGCGCCCGGCGTATACGACCTGACGCCGTCTATCGCTATCAACCAGGGCGAACTCAGCGAGGCAAATGTATCGCTTTCGCCGTCCGTCCTGAATGTCGAGATCATCTCGACGGCAGCCAGCGACGAAGATCCCGAGGCTGAAGCGCTTTCGGAAGCCTAGACCGGCTGTGTCTGCCAATTATGCCGCGCGCAGACTACAATCGGCAGACGAGCATTTGCGGAGCGTCCAGCGCTGATGGCACAGAAACCGATTGTCGCCCTGGTGGGCAGGCCCAATGTGGGCAAGAGCACACTCTTCAACCGACTGGTCGGCGAGCGGCTGGCCGTCACGCACGAGATGCCTGGCACGACGCGTGACCGCCTGCATGGCGAGTCTTTCTGGACAGGCAGCGCTTTTCAAGTAATCGATACGGGCGGCATCGAAGTCTACCAGCCGAGCGGCGCGCGCGATGAATCGCCACTGGCAGAGGGCAGCGCAGCGTTTGTGGCTGAGATCATTGAACAGGCGCTGATCGCCATTGCCGATGCCGATGTCATCATGCTGCTGGTCGATGCGCAAGTCGGCGTAACGGCGGCCGATGAAGCAATCGCCGAGATCTTGCGCCGCAGCGATAAACCCGTGCTGGTGGCCGCCAACAAAATCGACGATCGCCGTTTTATGGACGAAGCCTACGACTTCTATAGCCTGGGTTTGGATGCCGTCGTTGGCATCAGCGCGATCCATGGCTTGGGCGTCGGCGACTTGCTGGACGAGCTGGTGAGCCGCCTGGACGCGCTGGTTGATGACAGCGAAGATGACGACGACGACCACCTCAAGATCGCCATTGTGGGCAGACCCAACGCCGGCAAGAGCACTTTGCTCAACAACCTTATCGGCGCCGAACGCGCTATTGTCAGCGATGTCGCCGGCACAACCCGCGATGCCATCGATACCAACATCACCTGGCATGGCGAACAAATTACGTTGATCGATACAGCAGGCATCCGCCGCCGGGGCCGCATCGAAGCGGGTGTCGAGCGGTACAGCGTCATCCGCGCCATGCGAGCGATCGCGCGCAGCGATGTGGCGCTGTTGGTTATTGATGCCCAGTTGGGCGTTACCGAACAAGATGAGCACATCGCCGGTTATATCATTGACGAATACAAGAGTCTGGTCATCGTGATTAACAAGTGGGACGCGCTGGAAAAAGACGCGCATACCATGCACGGATTCATCGAAAATATTCGCGACCGGCTGCATTTTGTACGCTATGCGCCGATTATCTTCATCAGCGCGCTGGCCGGACAGCGCATCCACCAGGTGCTGGAAGTGGCGCATCGTGTCTGGGAGGCGCGCTTCTTGCGCATGCCAACAGCCGATGTCAACAAGCTATTGCGCGAGGCGGTCGAAAAACATCCGCCACACGCCAAAGGCAACAAGCGGCTGAAGTTTTTGTATGCCTCGCAGGTGCGCACCGACCCGCCGTTGATCCTCTTTCATGTCAACGATCCGCGCCAGGTACACTTCACCTACAAGCGCTATTTGGAGAACCAATTCCGCGAAGCATTCGAATTTGAAGGCACGCCCATCCGCATGAGTTTTCGGTCGCGCGAAAACAAGCGGGCTTTTGAGCCAGCCTAGCCCAGCGATTTTGCTTGGGCTTTTGCATTGCGATAGCTGGCGGGCAATCCTATAATCGGCGCGGTAGTCATCCTGCGCGCGAAGGGAAGTACATTTGGTCAGGCACACGGGCGATCTGCCACGACCGCGCTTGAAGACGCCGGGCTTGCTGATGGAGCTGGTCGGGACTGTCGTTTTTGTGCTGGCGGTCACCGTGCTTTTTGACCTGGCGATTCCGCGTTCGCTGGTCGATGGGCACAGCATGGAGCCGACTTTCTATGGCCATGACCGGCTGGTGGTCAGTCGCGTGCATTACCTGCTGAGCCAGCCCGAGCGCGGCGATATCGTGGTCTTCAACTCGCTGCGACCCAGTGAAGCGGCGCGCGGCGTCATGTTGATCAAGCGCATCGTTGGCTTGCCAGGCGATTCTGTTGTGATCCGCGATCGCCAGGTGCATATCAATGGCGTGGCGCTCGACGAGCCCTACATCAAAGAGCCCTGTGGACGCCGCTGCCGTGATGACGAATGGAGCCTGGGCGCGGACGAATACTTCGTCATGGGCGACAACCGCAACAACAGCAACGATTCGCGCGCATTTGGACCCGTGCCCCTGCGTCACATCGTTGGCGAGGTCATCTTCCGCTATTTTCCGCTGCATGCCATCGGGCTGATCGCCCAGTGAGGTGGCTTCCATGACTGCCAAAGCCCCCGGTTACGCTTGCCCACGTTGCACTGTCGGCCGTTGCACACCCCAGCGCACGACTTTCTGCGACATGCTGCACGACCAGCTATTGAGCATTCCGAATGTGCTCGCGCATATCTGCGATGTCTGCAACTTTGTTGAATTCGATCAAGAGCTGCTCGATACCTTGTGGGAAAATCTCTATAGCGGCACCCCTCGCGAAGAACTTGTGCCAGCGGTCTCGTCTAAACGCAGCCCGACATTCGGCGAAGGGTAGGGCAAAATGCCAACAGAAGCAGACCTGCGCGGGCTGATCTGTCGCATCGGCCGGCTGATGTATGCGAAGGGCACGATTGATGGCACAGCCGGCAACATCAGCGCGCGGCTGGACGATAACAACATCCTGCTCACGCCCAGTGGCTTGGCGACCGGTTTCTTGCAGCCCGAGCAACTGATCATCGTCGACCTGGCTGGCAGACGGGTCGATGCGCCCACGGCCGCCAACAGTGACCTGCGCCCGACCTCTGAAAGCGCCATGCACCTGGAATGCTATCGCCAGCGCGACGATGTCATGGGCGTCGTGCATGCGCATCCCCCCACGGCCGTCGCGTTGACCCTGGCAGGGGTCGACTTGGGACAATGCCTGATTCCCGAGATGGTGGTGCTGCTGGGCTTGGTGCCGACTGCGCCCTATTCCACGCCATCCAGCGAAGAAAACCGCCTGGCCATCACCGCGCTCATCCGCGAGCACGATGCCATCATGCTGTCCAACCATGGCTCGCTGACGGTGGCGAATTCGCTTTGGGATGCCTATCTGCTGCTGGAATCGCTGGAGCACGGCGCCAGCATCATCCACCGCGCGCTGCAGATTAGCAAAGAACTAAACGCCATCCCGCCAGAGCAGGTCGGTAAGCTGGTCGCCTATCGCGAGCAATTTGGCTTGCTGCGGCCCGGCGACCGCTATCGTTTCGCCCGCTTTACCCAGCTGGACTAACTGTCGCCCGCCCTAAATCCCTCCCCCTATAAACCTGAGGACAGGACAGGTTTCCAAGGGAGCGCATGTGAGGGTCTACCCCACCCCCCAACCCCCTCCCCGATGCATCAGGGAGGGGGAGCGCATGCAGAGAAAATGAAATCTGATGCTCAATTTCTTGCAGATAAGCAATAAACGCACAGGTTTCTCGACAAGTCACCCTTCCCTGTTGATACGGGGAAGGGCTGGGGATGGGGTAGAATGAAACATGTCCTCTCCTCAGCCCCATAAATAGGGTGGGGCTTCAATACATCGTAGCGCTCCCCATCCCTCATTTTGGGGGCAAGCAGCCGGGAGATGGGGGGGCAGGTCTGTCAACACCGCTAAAATCACCACACCCTGGACTATTCCGCTATTGACTCGCAGTGAATTGGCGTATATGTTTGTCTTGTTGTTGCCGACCAGCAATGCGGCGGAGGCCCCTTCGTCTAGCGGCCTAGGATGCCACCCTTTCAAGGTGGAGACACGGGTTCGAGTCCCGTAGGGGCTACACAAAACTCTCGCGGATGCGGCGAGTAAATCCCAAAATGAGCAATATTTGACAAGGCTAGCATAGCGCGTTACACTACATGTAACCTGCAATTGGTGGCAAAGACCGAAGCAAACCGATGGTCGACAGAGTCACTTTCAAGTCATTTCAGCCGCACTGGCGGCACATGGCCTTTTCTATTGCGCATTACCCCTCGATGAAGCTGCTGCTGCATATCTGCATGGAAACCAAGCACATCGGCGATACCCCCCGCACATAGTCCATCGGCGCGCAATCCGCTGCCCGCCATCCCTAGCTCTGCGCGTCTACCCAAACTCGGGATAGTCACTGACTCGCTCAGTGTTGTCCGTTGTGGAATCTGTTTTGGGATTCCCCGCATTCCTATACGATGTCTAGTTCCAAAGAAAGGCAGGATCATGAAACGCATAAGTCTCGTTCTGGCCATACTCGTTTTGCTCTCGCTGTCGTTGGTGGCGGGCGCGCAAGATCCAGTTACCTTGACGGTGCTGGTTGAGCAAGGTGGCGTGTGGCTGCAAGAAGCCGCCGCTGCCCAATTTGAAGAGGAGACGGGCCACACCGTCGAATTTGTCAATGTGCCCTATGGCAGCGTCTTCGACCGTTTGTCGGCCGAAATGGCGACTGGCGGCAGCGCCTTTGATGTCGCCACCATCGATGTCGTCTGGATGTCGCACTTCGCCCCCTTTGCCGAGCCGCTGGATGATCTCTTCACCGATGAGGTCGTTGGCGACTTGTTCGCCTCGCTGGTGGCAGACGCCCAGATAGACGGCACCTTCATCGGCATGCCCACCTGGGCGAACACCGAAATCATTTTCTACCGCAAAGACCTGTGGGAAGACGCCGACGAAATGGCGGCTTTCGAAGCCGAATATGGCTATCCGCTTGCGCCGCCGGCCACCTGGGACGAGTTCACCGACATGGCGCAATTCTTCACGCGCGACAACGATGGCGATGGCGAAATCGACATGTATGGCACCGATGTCAAAGGCGGCGTGGCCGACTTTGAATGGATGATCGCCGTGCTGCAGGCTGGCTCGCCCGGCGTGGTGCTGGATGCCGACAACAACATCATCATCGACAACGATGCGCATGTGGCAGGCTTGGAATACTACATCAGCCACCACTGCGATATGGATGTAGCGCCGCCCAATGTCAACGAGATTGACTGGGGAGTCGCCGAAAATCTCTTCTACCAGAGCCAGACCGCCATGTTCCGCTTTTGGGGGCATGCCTATCGCCTGACTCGCGGCGACTCGCCAATTGCCGATCTGGTTGGCGCTGCGCCCATGATCGCTGGGCCTGGCGGCGTCGGCGCGATTCCCGGTCCTTGGTTCAACATCGTGCCCAAGACCTCACAGAACAAAGATGCCGCGCTGCAGTTGGTTCAGTATTTGTATGACCACAACGCCATGGGCATCGAAGCGCCGCTGGGCTTGGCTGCGCGCAAGTCGGCGTATGCGCAGTATGCCGATGTCGAGGGCTTCGAGAACTTGAACCCGCTGCTGGCGACATTGGACAGCCCGCAGACCATCGGCCGTCCCGCTGTCGGCGACTGGCAGCAGATCGCCGATGAGATCTTGGGACCGATCGGCTCGGACGCCTTGACCTGCGAGCACGATGTTGCCGAATTGCTGGCTTGGGGACGCGCCGAGCTGGAAGCGATGGGCTACGAGTAGTTCGGTCGCGCGAGAAGTGAGTGGGTATGCCCGTGATCAGGCTGACAGACAGGCGATTTGTGCTGCTGCTGCTGGCGCCGGCCGGCTGTTTTCTGGCCATCTTTGTGGCATACCCGCTGCTATTGCTGCTGCGCAACAGCTTTTACGAGGTCAGCCTGTATGCCTTGAACGAGGGCGTCTTTGTCGGCTGGGACAATTTCGTCCAGGCGCTGGGCTCGTCCCGCGTGCGCGAGTCGGCTGCGCGGACCTTGAATTACACCATAATCGCATTGAGCGCCGAGTTTGTGCTGGGCTTTGGCGCGGCGCTGCTCTTCCATGCGCTGGGCAAACGTTCCGAGGTTCTGCGCACCATTTTCGCATTCCCGCTGATGATCCCGCCCATCGTCGCCGGCTTGCTGTGGCGATTTATGTTGATTGACAATATCGGCATCGTCAATCACATCCTGGAGACCCTGGGCATCATCGGCGACGCCAGCGACATCAGTTGGTTGGGCGACCGCGACCTGGTGCTTTTTTCTGTGGCGCTGCCCAATATCTGGCTGACGACTTCTTTTGTGGCGCTGGTGTTGTACACCGGCTTGCAGAATATCCCCGCGGAATTGATAGAGGCTGCCAAGATTGACGGCGCGGACAACTGGCAGCGCTTCCGCCGCGTGACTGTGCCTCTGCTGCGTCCGGTCATCGCTGTCGTGCTGATTCTGCGGGGCATTGATGCCGCCCGCGCTTTTGATATGATCTGGATCCAAACCGAAGGCGGTCCGCGCTTTGCTTCCGAGATCCTCAGCATTCACATTTACCGCGCGATGATCCGTTATGGCAATGTGGGCGAGGCTTCTGCAATCGCCACGCTTTTCATGCTGGGCATGGTCCTGGCGAGCGCCCTGGCTTTCGCTGTCATCTGGGGCAGGGGGACTTCGCAAGCATGAGAAGCCCCTTTGCCTCGCGGGCGCTGTTGATGCTGCTGGTGGCGCTGATCGTGCTGGTCTATGGCTTTCCCTATGCTTTCCTGGTTTCGACCTCGTTGAAGTCGCCACAGGCGGCGCTGGCCATCCCGCCGACCTTGCTGCCGCAACAGTTGAGCATCGAGAATTATGCCAACATTGGTGAGCATCCGACTGTGCAACGATCATTTGGCAACAGCATCATCATCGCGCTGCTGAGCACGGTCATCACCATTGCGCTGGCTGTGCCGGCTGCCTATGCTGTGGCGCGTTATGCGACCTGGGCGGGCAAAGCCTTCTTGTTCGTCGTGCTGATAACGCGTTTGATCCCGCCAGTCGCCGTGGGCATTCCCCTATTCGTCATCATGCGCGCGCTGGGCTTGATTGATACGCATCTTGGTGTGGCGCTGGCGCATTCCACCATCAGTGTGCCGCTGGGCATCTGGCTGCTGGCCAGCTTTATGGAGAGCATCCCGCGCGAACTGGAAGAGGCGGCGCGCGTCGATGGCTGCTCGCGTTTTGGCGCGCTGCTGCGCATCATCATTCCGGTGGCGTCTGGTGGCATCGCAGTGACGGCAATCTTTGTCTTTCTGGCTTCGTGGAACGAATTTCTGTTTTCGCTGCTGCTGTCTTCGACCGGCGTCAAGACGGCGCCTATCGCCATTGCCGAATTCAAAACGCAATACAGCATTCAATGGGGCACGATGACCTCGCTGGCGGTATTATTCTCATTACCTGTTATCATCTTTTCGCTGTTGATGCAAAAGCGCATCATCGCCGGCTTGACCGTTGGCGCTGTCAAGGGCTAGGCGCGCGAGTTTATTCTGCGAAGGAGAAGTTGGCATATGAATGTCTGGCAACCCAATAGTCCGCTGGGCGGCTTGCCCTTTATCAAACGGGCGCGGTCGCTGCGTTCGTCCAGCTATGACACCAGCGGCGCAAACCGCGACTTCAAGGTCGTGCCACCTGGCGCGACGCATGTCATGGCGGATGTTGAAGGTTGCGGCACCATCAAACATATCTGGATGACCACGCGCTGCTATGCGCCGCAATACATGCGCAAGCTGGTCATCGAGATGTACTGGGATGGCGAAGACAACCCCAGCGTGCGCGCTCCCTATGGAGACTTTTTCGGTATCGGGCACGCCACCGGCAAGCACTATGTCTCCTTGCCCGTCAGCATGACTTTTGGCGACAGGCGCGGACCAAAAGGACCTTTTTCGCCCGCTATGAATTGGTACTTCCCCATGCCTTTTGGGCAGCATGCGCGCATCCAAATCATCAACGAGAGCGAAGAGCCCATCCAAAACCTCTTCTATTATGTCGATTACGAACTCTACGACGCTGCGCCGCCGGACGATCTGGGCTATTTTCACGCGGCTTACAACCAGGAGAATCCCACGCAAGCCCTGGCGCATCCCGGCGACGAGCCCAACCCCGCGCCCTGGGACCTGCCCGGCATCAACCTCGATGGCGCAGAGAATTATGTCATCCTGGACGCGCTCGGCACCGGGCATTTTGTGGGCTGTCTGTTGAACATCGACAATTTTAACGCCAGCAACCAGGTCTTCACTTGGCCCGGCGAGGGCGATGATATGTTCTTTGTCGATGGCGAGGCTTGGCCCCCCTCCCTGCATGGCACAGGTACAGAAGACTATTTCGGTTGCGCCTGGGGCTTCCCCAGCGGCGAATATGCGGGTCCCTATCACGGCATTTCGCTGGGCAGCGATGTGCAAGAGCACTTCGGCAAGTGGAGCCTGTATCGCTGGCATATCGAAGACCCGGTTCGCTTCACCAAGTCGCTGCGCTTTTCAATCGAGCACGGGCACGCCAACGACCAGAGCAACGAGTATTCCAGCGTGGCCTATTGGTATCAGCTGGAGCCGCACAAACCGCTGCCGCCATTGCCGCCGGTCGCAGCGCGCCTGCCACGCCGTTGGCCCGAACATGGTCTTTGGGATCAATAGCTGCGCGCCACGGAATTTAAGCATCCCTGGGAGATGTCGTCCAATTCTATATTGATGCCCAACAGCTGCGCGCATGGCACGAATCTGCTTGACATGTTCCGGGCTGGCGCAGGTTCGCAGCAAGTATTGCGGAATATCGCGGAGGCAATTACTTGAAAGCGCTATGCGACTGCACGGTGCTGGTGACACCCAGTTCTTTTGGCAGGCACGACCCGCGTCTGCACAGTATGCTGGCAGAATCGGTCGGGGAGGTGATCGGCAACGAGCATGGCCGACCGCTGACTTCGGACGAATTGCGCGACATCCTGCCGGCTTGTGATGGCTACATCGCTGGGCAAGACCACATCGATGCGCACGCTTTGCAGCATGCCGAGCGGCTGCGAGTCATCGCGCGCTATGGTGTCGGCGTCGACCGCGTCGACCTGGCGGCGGCGCAAGCTCGCGGCATCATCGTCACCAATACGCCGGGCGCCAATGCCGCTGCGGTTGCCGAGCTGTCGATCGGGCTGATGCTGGCGCTGGCGCGGCAAATCCCCCAGGCCAACCAAGGCACCCGGCGCGGAGAGTGGCCGCGGCTTTCTGGTGTGTCGCTGGCTGGCAGTGTTGTCGGCTTGTTGGGCTTGGGCGCGATTGGGCAGTCGGTTGCGCGGCGTTTGCAGGCTTTTGATTGCAGCTTGCAGGCTCACGACCCGTTTGTCAGTGCCGACCTGGCACAACAGCTAGGCGTGAAGTTGGTCGAGCTGGCTGACTTGCTTGCGAACGCAGATTTTTTGTCGCTGCACTTGCCGGCGACCCCGCAGACAGTCGGGCTGGTGGATGCGGACTTTTTGGCGCGCATGCAGCCTGGCGCTTTCTTGATCAACACGGCGCGCGGTGACCTGGTCGACGAGACAGCTTTGTATCGGGCGCTGCAAAGCGGACAACTGCGTGGCGCGGCGCTGGATGCTTTTCGCCAGGAGCCGCCGGTCCCCGACAACCCGCTCTTCCGCTTGCCACAGGTGATTGTCACGCCGCACATGGGCGCGCATACGGCGGGCGCGGTCAATGCCATGGGCTGGGGCGCGCTGAATGATTGCCTGGCTGTGTTGCGTGGAGATCCACCTGTACACCGCGTTGTCTAAAGTAGGCAGACATTTTGCATTGCGACAAGCTGCAAGTTACAATTCTTAAAATGAAAAAGATAATTCTACTATAGGAGCGCCAGTGATTGAGAAACCAGCGCCGCTTTCGGTGAACCAAGTCAGCATCCGCCGCGGCTTTTGGGCAGAGCGACAAGCCGTCAACCGCCAGCGCACCATCCCCGCCATCTACCGCCAGTTGGAAGAGACGGGCCGGCTGAAAGCCTGGTCGCTGCAGCGCACGCACCCAATCCCGAAAGACCGCGGCACAGTCTACATGTTTTGGGATTCCGATACCGGCAAGTGGCTGGAATCGGTGGCATACAGTCTGGCGACGCATCCCGATGACGCGCTGCAAAGCCTGGCTGATGAACTCATCGACGCTGTGGCTGGCGCGCAGCAAGCCGATGGCTATCTCAATACTTATTTCCCCGTCCTGGCTGCCGACGCCAAATGGACGAACCTGCGCGATTGGCACGAGATGTACAATGCGGGCCACCTCATCGAAGCCGCGGTCGCCTATTCGCAGGCCACGGGCAAAGACAAGCTGCTGGCTGTCTTATCGCGCTTCGCCGACCATATCGACGCGACTTTTGGACCTGACGATGGCCAGGCGCGCGGTTATCCCGGCCACCCCGAGCTGGAGCTGGCGCTGGTCAAGCTGTATCGGCATTCTGGCGAGCGGCGTTACCTCGATCTGGCGAACTATTTCATCAATGAGCGCGGACAAGCGCCGCATTATTTCGATATCGAAGCGGCGGAGCGTGGCGAAAAACGCGAGGACTTTTGGGCGCAGACCTACCGCTATTGCCAGGCGCACGCACCCATCCGCGAACACACCGAAGCCACCGGACACGCTGTGCGCGCCTGCTATCTGTATGCGGGCATCGCCGATGTGGCGCTGGAGACGGGCGATGCCGAGCTGCTGGATGTTTCGCGGCGGCTATGGGACGACCTGACCCAACACCAGATGTATGTGACCGGCGGTCTGGGACCGGCGCATTCCAACGAAGGCTTCACTTTCGCCTATGATATGCCCACCGAAACAGCTTATGCCGAGACCTGCGCATCCATCGCGCTGGCATTCTGGGCGCAGCGCATGTTCCATCTCGATCCCGACAGCCGCTACATCGATGTGATGGAGCGCGCCATCTACAACGGCAGCCTGGCCGGGCTGTCTCACGATGGCGAGACCTTTTTCTATGCCAATCCACTGG
Organism: Anaerolineae bacterium; assembly: GCA_022824565.1. Taxonomy (GTDB): domain Bacteria; phylum Chloroflexota; class Anaerolineae; order Aggregatilineales; family Phototrophicaceae; genus UBA6055. The sequence goes on from JAJDZQ010000159.1 coordinate 21,183, forward strand.
CATCCTATCCTCGCGTCAACCCCTATAGTCGCTGGAGCGGCATCACCACCGACGAGCATTACCGCCGCCAGCCCTGGTTCTTCTGCCCTTGCTGCCCGCCAAATATCTCGCGGCTCATCGCGGGCATCGGCGAATATCTGTATTCGCAAATGGGCGACCGCGTCTATGCGCATTTGTACCAGGACAGCACAGCCAGCTTAAAAGTGGCGGGCGGCGCAGTGCAGCTGGAGCAGCGAACGGACTATCCCTGGCGCGGCGATATCGACTTCACAATTCGCTGCGAGCAGCCGCGGGACTTTGAGCTGGCGCTGCGACTGCCCGATTGGTGCGCCGAATACAGCTTGTCGCTCAACGGCGCGGCTGTCGATGTGGACAAGCAGCGGGGTTATCTCGTGCTGGGGCGCAGTTGGTCGGATGGCGATCGCGTGTCGCTGTGCTTGTCCATGCCGGTCGAGCGCGTCTTGCCGCATCCGGATATTCGCCAGGCGGCCGGACAGCTGGCATTGCAACGCGGTCCGCTGGTTTATTGTCTGGAAGAAGCCGACAATGGCGGACGCCTCGCCAATGTGGCTATTCCGCCCGCTGCCGAGTTCAGCGCAAGTTTCGATGACGACCTGCTGGGTGGCGCGAGCGTCATTCAGGGCAAGGCGCTGCGCAGCGAAGCAAATGGAGACAGCCCGGCGCTTTATCGCTATCAGCGCGGCGCAGAACAGACGCCTGCCGAGTTTGAATTCAAAGCCGTGCCCTATTATCTGTGGGCGAATCGCGAGCCGGGCGAAATGCGCGTGTGGATGCGCAGCAGTTGAATGGCAGTCCCCGAGCGACCGCGCTGGCGGCGTTCGGTACGATTTTGTTGGCGAGCAGAAAATTAGAAGGAGAAGCAAAATGAGTGTATCAAGAAGAGAGTTTCTGAAGTTGGCCGGTTCGTCGGCGGGGGCGCTGGCGATGCTGTCGCGGATGGGCGCGCTGCCACCGGTGCTCGCTCAAGATGCCACCACCGTGACCTTTGGCGGCTGGGGCGGCGTGGCCGAAGACGAGGGCGTCAAGGCGGCCATTGAGGTCTTCCAAGCCGAGAACCCCGATGTCAAGGTTGTTTGGCAGCATACGCCCAGCGCCAGTGAATACTCGCGGGTGACCCTGACTAATATCGCGGCTGGCACAGCGCCCGATACCTCTTTCATCCGTTCGGATGATTACACTACTTTGGCGGCTGGCGGCGTCTTGCAAGATATCACCGACCTGGTGAAAAACGACTCGCTGCTGGGACAAGAGAATTACTTCATCGAGCCGCAAGAATCGAACCGCTGCGAAGTCAATGGGCGCTGGTATGGCATCGGGTCGACCTGGGTCGCCCATCACATCTATTACAACGCCGAGCTCTTTGACGAGGCTGGCATCACGCCGCCCGGCTTCCAGGACGATGAAATCTGGGAATGGGACGAGTTTCTGGCGATCTGCAATCAGCTGACCAAAGACAGCAATGGTCGTCATCCCGATGATGCCGGCTTCGACCGCGAAGACATCGTACAGTGGGCGGTCGACTGGGCGACCTCCTGGTGGATGCCTCTGGCGGCGGCTGTGCATTCCAATGGCGGCGAGTTCATCAACGAAGAGGGACTGTGCGCGCTGGATACGCCCGAAGCCATGGAAGCGATGCAGCGGCTTGCCGACCTCGTGCATGTGCATCATGTCGCGCCGCGCGGCGCATCGATCGAGAGCCTGGGCATGAACAACACCCAGATGATCAACGCGGGCCGGCTGGCTATGGGCGTGGATGGCTCATGGGCGCTGTCGTGGATGAATCCGTCTTTGCTGGATGTGCAGATGGGCACGGGCGCATTGCCGAAGATGGTGAAGCCGGCCAGCCTGATGCAAGCCCACTTCCATTCCATCTTGTCATCCACACAGCATCCCGAAGCAGCCTGGCGTTGGCTGCGCTTCTTGGCGACGCCATTTTACCAAGAGCACTTCGCGAAGATCGGTCTGTGGATTCCCAACCAGAGCAGCATGTTGACAGACGAGGGTCTGAAAGGCTGGGTGCGCGAGGGCATCCACCCGGCGAATTATTCGCAGTTCGCCACCGATTACCTGCCCAAGCATGGGGTCGCCGGCTATCTGCCACCGGGTTGGATCGAAGCTCGCAACGACTTCATCACGCCCGCATTTGAGGCTTTGACCAACGGCGAGCAGGCTGCCGATGTCTTCCCGAACGCCGTGCGCCAAGCCAACGAAGTGTTGATGTTCGCGCGCGAAGATATGTAGAGGCGCAACAGCTTGACACCAAGCATTGATAGGGCTGGGGGGACAAACATCGTCCTCCCGTGCCCGCCCTGACAATCCAAAACGCGAGCAAAGCCAGTGGCACTTGTCGACCGGTCGCTGTGGTTGACACAGCAATATAATCGGCTGAGCCTGAAACGCCGCCGCACCCTGATGGGCTATGTCTTTATCATGCCCTTCATTTTGGGTTTCGTCTTCTGGTTTCTGGTGCCGGCTGTCGTGGCCGCTTTTTTGACGCTGCAGCGCTGGAATCTGATCTCGCCGCCGCGCTTCGTGGGCATGTACAACTTCAACCGCATGCTCAACGACCCGCTGCTGCTGCAAAGCCTGAAAGTGACCGTGCTTTTCTCTGCCATATCGGTGCCGCTGGGGCTGGTCTTTGCCTTCTTCCTCGCCAGCCTCATCAACAACAAATTTCGTGGCATCGCCGTCTTTCGCACGATTTATTTCTTGCCCAGCATCGTGCCCGCTGTCGCCAACGCCATTCTGTGGGCTTGGCTCTTTAACACCGAGTTTGGCTTGATCAACTTCGTGATTCGCGCGTTGGGCGGACCAAAGATCGGCTGGCTGCAAGACCCCGGCTGGGTGATGGTCGCCTTTGTGATATTGACCGTCTGGGGTGTTGGCGGCTCGATGATTATCTTCTTGGCCGGCTTGCAGGGCATCCCCAAGATTTATTACGAAGCAGCCGAAATTGACGGCGCTGGTCGTTGGCAGCGCTTGCTCAATGTAACCCTGCCCATGATGTCGCCCATCATTTTTTTTAACCTGGTCATCGGCTTCATCAACTCCTTCCAGATATTCGTGAGCGCCTTGCTGATTACCAATGGCGGACCGCAGAATTCGACGCTCTTCCTGGTGCTTTACATCTATCGCACGGCATTTGGCAGTCAAAAGATGGGGTATGCGGCGGTGCTGTCGTGGCTGCTCTTCGCCATTTTGATGATTTTGTCATTTTTTGTTTTTCGCTATATCGGCTCGCGGGTGTATTACGAAAATCCTGGCGAATGAAGGGCGGGACGATGATGGGCAAACCCAAGCGGAATCAACGATCGCTGGGAGACCGGCTTTTTCATTGGCTGACGGTATTCTTGCTGGTCTTCTTCGCCGTTGTGATGGTTGCGCCTTTTGTGTGGCTGGTTTCCAGCTCGTTAAAGACGCAGCTCAACATATTTCAATATCCGCCCGAATTCTTGCCCGACCCCTGGATGCCACAAAATTACATCAACGCGATGACCTACAAACCATTCGGTCTCTATTTTCGCAATACCTTGTTGGTGGCGGGATTGAATGTGCTGGCGGTGGTTTTCACATCCTCTTTCTGCGCTTATGGATTCGCTCGCATGCGCTTCCCTGGGCGCGACCTCTGGTTCGGCATTGTGATGGCGACATTATTTCTGCCCTATGCCATCTTGCTGGTGCCCAGCTTCATCGTTTTTTCGCGCTTGGGCTGGGTCGATACATTTCTGCCGTTGGTGGTGCCACAATTCTTTGGCGGCGGCGCATTCAACATCTTCTTGATGCGCCAGTTTTTCCGCACGATTCCCGAAGAGATATGCGATGCCGCGCGCATTGACGGCTGCAGCGAGTTCGGCGTGTATTGGCGCATCATGCTGCCGCTGTCCAAGCCGGCGCTGATTACCATCGGCATATTCACATTTTTGTTTGCCTGGAACGATCTAATCGGCCCGATGACCTATCTGCGCTCGCCCGACAATTTCACCATCGCGGTGGGCTTGGCATCTTTCCGCAGCCAGACCGACATCCATTGGGACTTGCAGCTGGCGGCTTCGGCGGCTGTGACCTTGCCAGTTATCGCTATATTCTTCTTGTCGCAGCGCTACTTCATCCAGGGCGTGGTGATGACGGGCTTAAAGGGCTGAGCGCTTAGGCCCAGAAGGCTTTCTCGAGGTCGTCAAAGTCGCTAGCCGGTCCTTCAAACTTGTTGCGTCCCAGCTCCAGCACATAGACATAATCAGCGATCTTGAGCGCCTCGCGGATCTCCTGGTCAACCAGCACAATCGTCAAGCCCTCGCGGTCGCGCAGGTCGACCAGCATGCGGTAGACCTCTTCGCTGAGCAGCTTGGCCAAACCAGCGGTCGGTTCGTCGACCAGGATGACTTCTGGGTCGGTCATCAAGGTGCGGCCGATTTCTACCATGCGCTGTTGCCCGCCCGACAAGTTGCCGGCTGGGTCGTGCTGTTTCTCGTGCAGAATGGGGAAGCGCTCGTAATTCTCCTCGATCTTGCTTTCCATGCGCGTTTTGTCGTTTTTGAATGTCCATGCGCCCATCATCAGATTCTCGCGCACCGACATATGTTTGAAGACGCCGGGCTGCTGGGGGATATAGCTGATGCCGAGGTCGATCAAGCGGTGCGTCGCCGTGCCAGTGACATCTCTGCCATTTAAGAGCACTTCGCCGCTGTGTGGTTTCAGGAAGCCATAAATCGCTTTGAGCAAGGTGGATTTGCCAACTCCGTTCGCGCCCAGGATGGTGGTCAGCTTGCCTGTTTCGGCGGTCAGGCTGAGGCCGCGCAGGATGTGCAGGTCTTCGTAATAGCCGACATACAAGTCGTTGATTTCGAGCATGATTACTCGTCCTCGCCCAGGTAGGCTTCAATGACGGCGGGGTCGCTCTTGACGGCTTGTGGCTCGCCATCGGCGATCAATGCGCCATTGTTCAGCACGATCAGGCGCTGGCTCAGCTCGAACACGGCACCCATATTGTGGCTGATGAGGATGATGGCTTTGCCGTCCTCGTGCACACGATGGATATAGCTGTAGATGGTCTCTTGCAAGCGCGGATGCACGCCGGCGAATGGTTCGTCCAGGATGATGACCGCGGGATCGAGCATCAGCAGCCTGCCCAGCTCCAGCAGTTTGCGCTGTCCGCCACTCAAGGCGCGGCTTAGCTCGTTGGTCAGGTGGTCTATCGTCAACAGGTCGAGGATCTCATGCGCGCGGGCTTCGATATCGGCTTGGCGAGCGCGAGGCCGGATAGCTAAGCCCGGCACCAGCATATTCTCCATCACGGTCATTCTGCCCAGCGCGCGCGTGATCTGGAAGGTGCGCCCCAAGCCGGCGCGAACCACATCATAGGGCGGGTGCCCATCTATGCGCCGTCCGTTTAGATAAATCGTGCCATTGGTCGGTTTCAACATCCCGCTCATGACATTGGTGAGCGTCGTCTTGCCTGCGCCGTTGGGACCAATCATGCCGATCAGTTGTGGCTCGACCACACTGAACGAAACATGATCAACCGCCTGGTTGCCGCCGAAGCGCATGACGATAGAGTTCAGCTCAAGATTGATCTCACTCATCGCCTGCCTCCAGCCGCGCGGCATGGTCTTCATCGCTCTCGCGCTTGGCGACTGTCTCTTTCATGACGATGTCGCGTCCGCTGAACCAGGTGATGATGGGGTAGAGCAAGCCGTTGCGCATGAATCGCAAGGTCAAGACCATCACGAGGCCAAAGAGGGCGTATCGCCAGGCGCCCGGCTCCCACACGAAAGCATCTGCCCCATCCGCCATGGTTAAGCCAAACGGCAGCGTGATGACGACTTCGCGCGTGGCTTCCAGCAAGTAGCGCGCAATGAAAGCGCCCGCCGCCGCGCCGATCAAACTCTCCATGCCGCCTATCACGGCATAGGCGATGATCAACGACATCTGCAAGATCTCCAACTGCTCGGGGATGATGCGCTCGCTGCCAATATCGCTGTAAAAGATGCCGCCTGCCAAGCCGACAATCATGCTGGTGAAGACGAAAACCAGGATCTTGTAGCGCACCACATTCACGCCCAGCGCCGATGCGGCATCTTCGTCTTCGCGCATGGCACGCAAGAACAACCCCACCGGCGAGTTCGCGACCCAATACAGCGCCAGCAGGCAGACGATGAGCAGCGCGAACATCAGGTAGTATTCGACCTGGCGCGCCGTGTCGACATCGGCGATTTGCAGCAGCGGTCGCAACGACAGCCCGTTCGAGCCGCCGGTATAGTCATATTCCGTCAACATGACGATGCGGAAAAGCTCGGAAAAAGCGATCGTGAACAGCGCCAGATAGGCCGAGCGCAGACGCAGCAGCAGCCAGCCAATCACCAGCCCGACCAAACCAGCCACTAGCGTGCCGATGAAGATCGCGCCCACAGACGAAACCGACTCCGGAGTCAAAAACGCGAAACCATCGCGAGCCGCCAGCCCGGCCACATACGCGCCGATGCCCATGAAAGCCATGTGCCCAAACGAGAATTGTCCGGCGATGCCAGCCAGCAGCGCCCAGCTCGATGACATGATGGCGTAGAAGAAGCCACTGATAAATACGGTCTTGGCGTAGTTCGACTGGGTGGTGTCGTTGGGAAACCACAAAAAGTAGACAACGATTAGCGCCAGCAAGGCATAACCCAGCCTGCGACGCCCAATGCCGGCATCGACCGCCTCTTCAATACGCAGGAGGAGTCCCATAATCAATGTTGCTCCCTTCCGAAGAGACCAGTCGGCTTCAACAGCAAGACCAGCGCAAAGATGACCAGCGCAAAGGCTTCTTTATAGGCTGCGCCGCGACTGGGGTCGGGGTGACAGCCTGCGCCCAGCGCCTCGACTATGCCGACGATGATGCCCCCGACCAGCGCCCCCGGCACAGAGCCAAGCCCGCCCAGGACGACGATCACATACGACCGGCCGACCATCTCTGCGCCCACCCAGGGCACCCAGGCAAAGATCGGGATCAGCGCCGCCCCCGACATCGCCGCCAGCATGGAGCCCAAGCCAAAGGACAATGTATTCATATTGGTCGGGTTGATGCCGGTGACCGCGGCCGCTTGCCGGTCTTGGCTGGTGGCGCGCAAGGCTCGCCCGGTCCAGCTGCGCTGCAAAAAGTAGAGCAGCGCAAATATCAGCGCGATCCCCACCAGCATGGCAAAGGCGCGGTCGCCGATGATGTTAATCGGACCAAATGCGAATTCTTCGGTGACCTGCGTGCGCGGCAGGGTAAAGCGCCGCACTTCGATGAAGCGGTCGGTGCGCTGGGGGAAAGGTCCCGCAATCGCCAGTGTCGTATATTCGATAACAAAGCCGAAACCAAAGGTGATCAAAATCGCGTATTCCGCGACGCGCTCGATCAGTCCGTCGTGCATGGGTTTTAAGAAGACGCGCTCAAATAAGGCGCCCATCAGGAATACGATTAGCGCCGCGAACGGGATGCCCCACAGCGGATTGATGCTGATTTCTGTGCCTGTCAATTGGCTGAGCAGGTTCGAGCCGTGCATCAAAAAATAAAACGAAAAATAGCCGCCCACCATGTAGAGTTGGCCATGCGCAAAGCTCACGATGCCCTGGACAGAATAGATGAGTGTCAAGCCCACCGCCATCAGCGAATAGATGCAACCAATGACGACGCCATTGGCGGTCTGCTGCGCCAGGTAGGTGATATGGTAAGGGGCGGCCACGCAAAGGTTGTCGGCATTGTGCAGGGCAAAAAGCGTGTAAATCTGCCATGCGCCCAGCGAACCCAGCACGATCATCCAGTCGCGGCTGATTTTTGGTGTATGCCTCCACATCAAGCCAATAATCAGCGGACCGATCGCGAATCCGCCCAAAGCGGCGGCGGTGAGCGCATTCCGATCGTCTGCTTCGGCTTCGCGATAACGGCGAGGAATCATGTAGGCTGCGACCGCCGACCACAAAGGACCCGCCAAAATCAGCCAGGCTGCCGATGGCAGGTTGGGGTCTTCGATGCGCACAAGGGCTTGCGAAGCAATAAAGACGGCAACAAGTAGTCCGAGTGTCAAGGTGGCGCGAGTGATCCAGCGGGGGCGCAAGTAATAGAGGCCAATCCCCAGGGGTCCCAGCGCGAAACCACTGACGACGCCAGCGATTTGCAATGTGGAAAGGCTGGGCTCGGCGTCGTTTTTGCGTTTGTCGGCGGCCTGGGGCAGCGCCCACAAACCAATCACAGCCCAAAGCGGTCCAGCGAGCAGAAGCCAGGCGAGGAAGGCATCAATCATGTCTTTGCTCCTGGTGTTGGCTGATTGTCAAAGCGCAGCTGGGGCAGGCGCAATGCCCACCCCAACGCGAATCGGTATGAATGTGGATGATTGCCACCCACGTTTAGGGCGAGGTCCCCGGCACAACATAGGCGCTGCCATGCGTCTGGTATACCTCGGGATAAACGACCGCAGCCTCCAACGAGCTTTGACCCTGCTCGAAGTATTGCATGACGGTCACGATGGGGTCTGGCCATTGATGCCACATAAAGGTGGGCGTACCTTCTGGCAAGTCTGGGTTGTGGCTGCCATAGGAGAAGTAATAGCGGCCCTGCGACAGCATAATGTCCGAGGCTTCGATTGCCGCGACGATGGCGGTGGCATCGGAATAGCTGCCGGCGCGCTCCATCGCATCCACCATCATGAATACGGCATCGTAAGAGGCCATGCCGAAGCTGGGCACGATATCGCCGAATTCCGCCTCGTAGGCCGCGTTGAGTTCGATGGCTGTGTCATTGAACAGGCTGGGGATGATGCCAACGCGGTTGAAGGCGCAGTAATTGCCATCGGGCACTGTCGCCCAATACTGCACATGCTGGAAGGCGATCTGGTTGGTGACGCAAATGGTGTCCGGAGTCGGCGCGATGCCCAACTCGGCCATCTGCTGCGTCAGATTGAAGGATGTCTCGCCGGTCACCACGATACGAATGGCATCTGGCGGCTCTGCGCTGGCCTGGATGCGGCTCAAGATCGGCACGAAGTCTTCTGTGCCCAGCTCGACATCGATCTGCGAGACCGTCACGCCAGCTGCCTCGAGTCGCGCTTGCTCATCGGCTGCGGCGGGCTGGCCATAGTCGGTGTTTTCCACGATCAAGACGACATCTTCGACACCCAGCGCAATGAGCCAGTCGGTCACCACACTGCCCACCATCGAGCTGGCAGGTGAAATACGGAAGATATGGTCGATTCCATCGGCAAAACGCGGTGCCGCGCCGTCGAACTCAATGATGCCGTTGGCGCTCACATTGTCGTTCCAAGGCTCGGAGAAGATAGTCGGAATGGCGTTCTCTTCCATGATGCCCATGGTCGCCAAGCCAACAGCGCTGTGATAGACGCCGACCATGCCGTCTACTTCGTCTTCCAGGATCAGCCGCTCGGCGACAGCCTGGCCGCGCTCGGGGCTACCCTCGGAATCGCCCGTGATTACCTCGAGCATATAATTGACGCCATCAATCTGGACGCCACAATCGGCGTTGATATCGGCTGCGGCCTGTTTGAATGCCCAGTCCATCGCCACGCCGCCAGCTACAGCGCCCGGCGCAGACATCGGCGCCAAGCCACCAAGCGTGATTGTGTAATCGGCGAATTCGCAATGTCCATCCGCGCTCACCATGCCCATCGGCACGAGCGTCAGCATCGTGATCAGCGCGATTGTTACGACGAACGCACTTCTGTGTCTCATTCTGCACTCCTCCTAAAATGTTGTTTGCTGCGCATATCCTCCGTGAACGTGCGCCACAGACGAATAGCTGTTTATTAGGGTAACCCGCGCCTGCGCCTTTGTCAAATGCGCGCCGTTTGCCGCCAATTTGACGCGCGCCGCACAATTGGATAGATTCTCGCTGCGAGAGGGAAGCGTCACCTGCGCCTTCCCTCAGTCTGCTGCTGAACGGCTGAACGATAGAAAGGAGCGTGCCGGCATCGACCCATGTTTGAACAGGAAGAGCACCAATTGCAAAGACAGTCAGAATAAAAAAGGAAGGAACCAACATGATGAAGCATATTCGTACGCTCTTGCCTTTGCTGCTATTGGCCGCGCTGGTGGCTTCGCTGGGCGCGGGATCATTGGCGCAAATGTCAGAAAGTGTGTTGCGCTCGGCGCATGATGCCGAATGGACGGGCTTGGATCCGCATGTCGCCAGCACTGTCTCCAGCTTCCATGTCTTGGCGAATGTCGTCGAATCCTTGACGACGAACAACGACGACATGGAATTGACGCCGCTTTTGGCCACCGACTGGTCGCAATCCGAAGACGGACTGACCTGGACATTTACTTTGCGCGAGGGCGTGAGTTTCTCAAACGGCGCTGCCATGACCAGCGCAGATGTGGTCTTCTCGATGAACCGCATCCTGGACCCGGCGACAGGCTCTGGGCGCGTGGCTTCGGTGGGCGGGCCTGGCACTGTTTGGACAGCGGTCGATGATCACACTGTCACGGTGACGACGCCAAACCCCAACGCCATCCTGCCGACATTGCTGTCCGCTCGCTCGACAGCCATCGTGCATCCCGACAGCGTCGATGAGAATGGCGTGATCGTTGTGCCGATTGGCACAGGTCCCTTCACCATCGAGAATCTGGATGGCACGATCAGCATGACGCTCGTCAAAAACGATGATTACTGGCAAGCAGGGCTGCCCAAACTGGATGCAGTTGAAATCACGGTCATCCAGGAAGACGCTGCGCGCGAAGCCGCTTTGCTGGGCGGCGAAGTCGACTTTATCACCGCTGTGGCGCCGCAAGCTGTGCAAGCGTTGCAGGACAACCCGGATATCAATGTGTTGGTATCGCCGGCGCTGGCTTACAAGTACATCGGCTTGAACCTGATGCGCGAGCCATTGAACGATCACCGCGTTCGTCAGGCAATCGCCTATGCCATCAACCGCGAAGACCTGTGCGCCGCCGGCGACTTTGGCTTGTGTACGCCGCTGTATGGCGGTCCCATCGACACCGCCAGCCCCTGGCACTTCGACTATGCGCCCTATTCGCAGGATCTCGACAAAGCCAAAGCCTTGCTGGCAGAAGCCGGCTATCCCGATGGCTTTGAGATGGAGCTGATGCCGACCTCGACATACCAGGACACGGTGCGGCAGGCGCAGGTATTGCAGGCGCAGCTGGCTGCCATCGGCATCACCACCACCATCAACGCGCCAGAATGGGCAGAATGGCTGGAGCTCGAGGGCAACTTCATGTACGACGGCTACATTTGCAGCTGGAATGGGCTGATCGATGTCGAGCAGTACTATTATCTGCAGCACCGCACCGACGAGGTTTTCAACTTCACCGGCTACAGCGACCCCGCGTTTGACGAGCTGGTCGAGGCCGGGCGTCAGGTTGCCGACTTCGACGAGCGCTATGCGATCTATGAAGAGGCAAACCGCATCCTGGTGGATGCCGTTCCCTATGTCTACTTCTACAATCCGGCTTTCGTGCGCGCCATGAGTCCAAGTGTTCAGGGCTATGCGCTGCGTCCCGACAACAACAATCTCTACATGAACACCACCGTCGACGGGTAGGCAAGCAGCGGGCGCGGGTTGGCTTTCTGCCCGCTCGCGCCTCTTTTGCCCGGCTGCGCTAGCCGCTCGGCGCAGACCAAGGTGGCTGCCGCGTGAATTATCAATATATCGTCCAACGTCTACTGTCAGCGCTGGTTGTGGTGCTGGGTGTCACAGTGGTCGTTTTCATGATCGTGCAGATCGTGCCGGGCGATCCGGCGCGCGTGGTGCTGGGTCCCTATGCCAACGATGAGGCGGTCCAGGGCCTGCGCGATCGACTGGGCTTAAACCGACCTGTCATCGAGCAATACCTGTCATGGCTGGGCGCGTTGGCACAGGGCGACTTTGGGCAGAGCTTGCTGAATGGTCAAGCAGTCGCGCCGCAGCTTTGGGGGCGCATCGGTCCGTCCTTCGAGCTGGCGCTGGTATCGCTGCTGGTGGGTTTGGCGATCGCCTTTCCGGTCGGCATCATTTCGGCATTAAAACCAGGCAGCGGCATCGATATCGCTGCCACCATTTTCAGCCAGATTGGCGTATCCATCCCGTCTTTTTGGATGGGCATCATGCTGGTCATCATCTTTTCGCTGAATTTAAAGCTGCTGCCGCCCAGTGGCTATACGCCCATCACCGAAGACCCTGGCGACTGGCTCGCGCATATCATGCTGCCGGCCTTCACCGCGGGCTTCGTGAGCGCCTCGATCATGACCCGCTTCATCCGCAGCGCCATGCTGGATGTGCTCAGCGCCAATTATGTGCAGACAGCGCGCGCCAAAGGGTTGGGTGAACGCGCGGTCGTTTTGCGCCACGCCCTGCGCAACGCCATGATTAACATTGTCACCATCATCGGCTTGCAGATTAACGCCCTTTTCAGCGGCGTCGTGATTGTCGAGGTGGTTTTTTCTTGGCCAGGGCTGGGGCGGCTGGCGCTGAATGCCGTGCTGGAGCGCGATTATCCCTTGCTGCAAGGCACTGTGCTCATCGTGGCGGTGATGTTTACCATGGTTAATTTGCTGGTCGACCTGCTCTACTTCGTCCTCGATCCGCGGATTGAATATGCGTGAGTGAATGGATATGGGAAATGCAAATGCATTGACACAGAGGACACAGAGGACATAGAGGACATAGAGATTTATTTGCTCGGTGTACTTGTTCTACTCGGCGCACTCGGTGGTTCATTTTTCTGTTGCACGACCAGTTTGCATTCACCTATACGGGTCCTACTATGGCTTCATCGGCTTCATCGCAGGCTTCCAGTGTGAATAAAGCGCTTGCAGGCAGCGAGTTGGGCGCTTCCAACACCTTGTGGCGAGACGCGGGCAGACGGCTGCTGCGTAACCGATTGGCGATGTTTGGCATCTGTGTGCTCACAATCGTCTGCGTGATGGGCCTATTCGGTCCCGCCATCACCCCCTACGACCCCAATGGCATGGACTTCGCCAATCGCTTTGCCAGCCCGTCGCTTTTGCACTGGATGGGCACGGACGACTTTGGCCGCGATACTTTTTCCCGCATCATCCTGGGCGCGCGCGTATCGCTGCAGGTCGGGCTGGTTGCTGTCAGCGTGGCGACTATCCTGGGCACCGGCCTGGGCTTGCTGGCGGGTTATGGCCGGCGCGTCACAGACGAAGTCATCATGCGTGGCATGGATGTGCTCTATTCGATTCCATCGCTGCTGCTGGCGATCGCGATTGTGGCGGCGCTGGGCAAGGGCATCAACAATGCCATGATCGCCATCGGCTTGGTGTATATTCCGATCTTTGCGCGCATCGCTCGGGCGGCTGTGCTGGGCATCCGCAACGAAGAATTTATCATCGCGGCGCGGGCACTGGGCGCGGGCGACTTGCGCATCCTGCTTTGGCATGTGCTGCCCAATGTGCTTTCGCCCATCATTGTGGAAATCACCTTGAGTCTGGCTTTTGCCATCCTGGCAGAAGCCGCGCTGAGCTTCTTTGGCTTGGGCACCCAGCCGCCCGACCCCAGCTGGGGGCGCATGCTGGCAGAAGGGCGCGATTTCTTTCGTCAGTCGGGCTGGATGGGTTTCTTCCCGGGGTTGGCGATTCTGTTCACGGTCATGGGTTTCAATTTTCTCGGCGATGGGCTGCGAGACGCGCTCGACCCCAAACTGCGACGCTAGGTGGCGCTTGTGAATAGGTCCCTCTCCCCTCGGCGGCTGCTGGCTGCTGCGCTGTTGTCCGCCAGCGCTTTGTGCCTGGAGATCGCGCTGACGCGGCTGTTGTCTTTGCTCTACTTCCCGCCCTATGTATTCCTGGTCATCTCGATGGCGATTTTGGGCATAGGCATTGGCGCTGCGTTGCCCGCCTTGCGACCGTCGCTGATACGCGCAGACCGCCTTGCCCACTATTGTCTGGCCGCCGCCGCCAGCAGCTTGTTGTTGGCGGGCCTGTGCAGCACTGGGCTGCCGCTGCACAGGCCCGCGCTGTTATTTGTCGCGCTGACCGTGCCCTTCGCTTGTGTTGGCTTGGGGCTGTCGGTTCTGTTCAGCTTGCATGCTGTCCGAAGTCGCATGCTGTATATGGCCGATCTGCTTGGGGCTGGGCTGGGCGCTGTCTTGGCAATCCCGCTGTTGAACCGCTTTGGCGCGCTGAATGTCGTGCTGGTCGCGGCGCTGGGATTTGCGCTGGCTGCCTATTATCTTTCGGCGGGGCGCGGGCGCTTGGCCACGCTGCTCGGCATGGCGGTCTGCGCTGCTGTATTGGGCGTGAATGTCGGTGCGCGCTGGCTGGAGATTGATATGTCGGCGCTGGCGGCCGAGAAGCCGATCGTGTCGGCGCTGTCTGCGGGCGGAAAGATCCTGGACACGCGCTGGGATGCCTTCGCGCGCACCGACCTGGTCGATCCTGGCGCTGGGCAGCCACTGCGCATCTATGTGGATGGCGGCGCGGCCTCAGTCATGCCCCAGCCGGCTTCTTCGGCACAGCATCTGCGCGATATCGGTTTCTTCCCTTTCGCAACCGAGCAGCCTGCGCGGGTTTTCATCGTGGGTCCCGGCGCTGGACTGGATGTATATTTTGCGCTGCAGAGCCAGGCGCAATCTATTACGGCGGTCGAGGTCAACGGCGCGAGTGTGGACATGACGCGAGCCATGCGCAGCCGCAATGGCGCGGTTTATGACCAGCCCACTGTGACTGTGCTGGTGGACGATGGTCGCGGGGCGCTGCGCCGATCAAACGACCAATACGATTTGATCTTCCTTTCGCAAGTCGTGTCGCTGGCGGCTGAACGCGGCGGCTATGCGTTGTCGGAGAATACAGTCTATACAACTGATGCATTCTCTGAATATCTGGCGCATTTGACCGCTGGCGGACAACTGGCGCTGAAGCTCTATGACGAAGCGACCCTGACGCGGGCTGTGTCCACGGCGCTGGCGGCATTGCGCCAACAGGGCAAGAGCGATGCGCAGGCGCTGGGACATCTGATGGTCTTTCTGGACGAGCGCGCAGGCAGCCCGCTGCCGCTGCTCTTGGTCGGCGCGCAGCCCTATACAGAGGACGATTCGCTGGCGCTGGGGGCGATCGCCCGCAGTGTGGGTTTCACGCCGCTGCTGCTGCCACATGTGCTTATCCAGCCACCTTTCGACGAAGTGGCTGCTGGCGCGCTGACCTTCTCGGCCACGATCGCCAATGCCGAGGTTGATTATACGCCACCGACGGACGACCGCCCCTATTTTTTCCAGTTTGAGCGCGGCATCCCGTCCAGTTTGCAGCCCTTGGCGCTGATGATTCTGCTGGGCGCGTTGGGGCTGATTCTGCTGTGCCTTTGGCTGTGGCGGGGCAGCAGATCTGTGGCGCGCAGCCTTTCGCCCGTCTATGTGGCGCTGCTGGGCATGGGCTTTATCGCGCTGGAAATCTTTGCAATCCAGCAGACGCGACTCTTCCTCGGGCATCCGACCTGGGCGGTAGCGCTGGCGCTCTTCACATTTTTGGTTGGTGGCGGCATCGGCAGTGGCTTGAGCCAGGTTCGCTTTCGCTCGTTGTTGTCCCGCGTGCCATGGTTGTCGCCGCTGCTGGTGGTGTTCCTGGCGATGCTGTGGCACGGGCTGTGGTCGATGCTGAGCCGCGAGCTGATAACAGCCACCTTATCCACGCGTCTCTTGGCGGCGTTTGTTTCGCTGCTGCCACTGGCGCTGTGCATGGGCGTGCCATTTCCGCAGGCGCTGGCAGAGATCGCAAATCTCGACCGGCGCGGAGTCGCCATCGCCTGGTCGGTGAATGGGCTGGCCACAGTCGCCGGGTCCAGCGCAGCAGTCATTTTGTCAATCACTGTGGGCTTCGGCGCGGTGCTGTGGCTGGGCGCGGCTGCCTATGCACTGGCGGCGCTGAACCGACTGCTGATGCGCCGTGCAGAGCCAGGGTTTTAGTGCGCTGCTGTCCTATCTGTTACACTAACGCCAATAAACCATGTCAATCGGCAAGGATGGCTCATGAATGCAATGACAATCGGCTGCGCGCTTTGGACCTTGGGACCGACGCCCGATGTCGGCAGCTTGGCGCGTCAAATGGAAATCGCGGCGCAGATTGGCTGCCAGTCGGTGCAGCCCTGGATCGTGCATAGCGATGACTGGCCCTGCATCCTCGACCCCGAGTTTGGCAGCCCGTCCGACCGGCGCGAAGCACGCCAAATCGCCGAGTCGCTGGGCCTCACTTTTAGCGGCTTTTGCGCTCAACTGCGCGGCGCGAGCACATTCGGCGGCTTGGAAGAACCGGCAGGTCTGCGCTGGCGCATCGACAAGACCAAGCAGGCGCTCGCCACAACTGCCGAAATGGGCGGAGCTGTCATCACCACGCATCCTGGCCTTCTGCCCGAAGACCCAAGCGACGAAGCCTACCAGGTCATGCTCGGCTCGGTGAGTGAAATCGCAGAATATGGCGCGAGCGTCGGCGTAACCTTCGCGCTGGAAACTGGGCAAGAGCCACCCGCTGCTCTCGGCGCATTCATTGACAAAATCGGCAATCCCTGGCTGAAAGTCAATTACGATCCCTGCAACTTGCTGCGCTTCGGCTCGGAAGCCGGGACGATCCAGGGCGTGCATCTGCTCGGCGACAAAATCATCCACACCCACGCCAAAGACTGGAATCCCCAAACGCGCGAAGCCACCTGTGGCGAAGGTCTCGTGCCCTGGGACGGCTATCTGGGCGCGCTGCGGGATATCGGCTACAGCGGCGTGCTGGCTATTGAAGACGAGACCGGCAATGACGATATGGTCAGCTCGATACGGCGCAGCCATGCCTTTTTGAATGGCTGGCTCCATGCGTAATATCGGCATCCTGGGCGCAGGCGGGATTGCCGCGCTCAGCCACTTGCCAGAAATCGCCGCGGTCGCGGGCCTGCGCGTTACGCACATCTGTGGGCGCACCGAAAGTCGCTTGTGTCTGCTCTGCGAGCGATTTGGTATTTCGCGCTATTCCACCAACTGGAGCGACTTGCTAGACGACCCGGCGCTGGATGGTGTGATTGTCGCGCTGCCGCATCCGTTGCATGCCGAAGCCGGCCTGGCTGTGCTGGAACGCGGACTGCACTTGTTTCTGCAAAAGCCGCTGTGCACGACGCTCGCAGAAGCCGATCAACTCGTGGCCGCCAGTGAAATGCGCCCGGGCCAGGCCGTCTATTGCCGCCCTTCTTTCAGCGCGGTCGTTTATGAAATGCGCCGACAACTGGCAGCCGGGGCGATCGGCACAGTCTCCGGAGCGTTGGCGCGCCATAGTCACGGCGGTCCCGAAGTCTATTATGCCGAAGTTAGCGATAGCTTCAACGAGCCGCGCGTCGAAGGCGACTTTTGGTTTTATGATGCGGACAAGGCTGGTGGCGGCGCCTTGATCGATATGGGCGTCTATGCCATCGCCAACATCGTAGCGCTGTTGGGCAAGGTGGAGTCGGTCACCGCCCGCTTGAGCACAGTCGCCAAGCCGACCAAGCTGGAAGATACCGCAACGGTCATCCTGGAAATGGCGAATGGCGCGCTGGCCACTGCCGAGACGGGCTGGTGCGATCCCGCGCGCTCATCCTACTTGCGCGTTCATGGCACAGCCGGCAAGCTGCAACAAACTGGCGACGCCATCTCGACTATACGGCCCGGCTCTTATGATCGCGAGTGGGCAGCCCCGCTCATTGAACAGATCACCCCGCCACCTGTGGTCAATCAGCACGCAGATTGGCTGCGCTGCATGGAGCAGGGGCAACAACCGGCCTTATCCAACCTGTGGACAGCCCGACATGTCACAGAAGTCATGCTGGCGGCTGTGGCATCCAACCAACAGGGCAGGCGCATCCCTGTGCAGTCCCAGCCTAGAGCGCCACTTCCAGCGCCGTAAACGACAGCGGCGGCAGGACCAGCTGTGCCACCCCATCGGCGATTTGTGGCACAGGGATAGACCGTGTCATCACGCGATTTGGGTCTTGCCAAGTGTTGTGCGCTTTGGGGTCGTTGCCCGCGAGTTGATGCGCGGCGCGAACAGCCCGGGGCGTACAATCCTGCCAGTGGATTTCCAAAGGCAGCTCATCCCGAAGCGAGCGATTGACCAGGAACAGGCTATTCGTTCCAGTCGCTGCGTCGTGCCCAGCTGCGGCATCCAGCAGTGGCATATCGCCAAATTGCGCTGTTTCGTAGCGCGGCGATTCCACCAGGACATCCAATGAATTGCCGCTGGCCAGCCGGCTGAAATGCAGCAGCGGATAATAAATCGACTGCTTGAGCAATGCATCGCCGCGAGTGAGCAGCGGGGCGATAACATTGACGATCTGGGCGAGGCAGGCGATCTTCAGCACATCGGCTTTGCGCAAGAAGACATTCAGCCACTGCGCCACCACCAACGCGTCTTCGAGGTTGTAGACTTCTTCGATCAAATGCGGCGCTTCTGTCCAGTCGCCGCGCAAATCCGCCCTTTCGCGCGCCTTGTACCACACATTCCACTCGTCCCAGGACAGATAGACATCGCGCTTGGAACGGGTCTTGGCTTTGACATAACGCAGGACGCCAGCCAGCGCATCGACAAATTCTTCGAGATGCGCGCTAATCGCCAAGAAGCTGGGCGTGTCATCGCTGGTATTCTCGGCGTAATAGTGCATGGAGTGATAATCGACATGCTCCCAGCACAGCTCCAGCGCGACCCGATCCCACTGCGGGTAAGTGGGCATGGCGGGACCAGAAGAGCCGCAAAGCACCAGCGAAATCGAGTCGTCGTGCAGGCGCATCAGCTTGGCGGCTTCGCGGGCTTTCTTGCCATAGTCGACAGCATTTAGATGCCCGATCTGCCAGGGACCGTCCATCTCGTTGCCCAGGCACCAATAGGTCACGCCATAGGGATCGGGATTGCCATTGGCGGCGCGCTTGTCGGCGTAGTGGCTGCCGGCCGGCGCATTGCAATATTCGACCAGGTTGGCGGCAGCCTGGATTGTGCCCGTGCCCATGTTGACGCCCAACATCGGCTCTGTGCCGATCTCGCGGCAGAAGCCCAGGAATTCGTCCGTGCCAAACTGGTTGGTCTCGATAGACTGCCAAGCCAATTCGCGCCGCCGCGGACGTTGCGACTTGGGACCGATGCCATCTTCCCAGTTGTAGCCGCTGAGGAAGTTGCCGCCAGGATAGCGCATGGAGCGAAAGTTCAGTTCTCGCAGCGCCGCCAGTACATCGCGCCGCAGTCCGTTCTGGTCGGCCTGCGGCGAAGCGGGGTCGTAGATGCCTTCGTAAATGCACCTGCCCATGTGCTCCGCAAAGCCACTGAAGAGCAGGGGCGAAATCGGGCTGATGACGCGCTTGGTGTCGATATGAATGCGGGCGGTTTCGGATTGGCTCATTGGTGTACTCTTCTCTCGATTCGGTTATTTCTTGAATTTAACGCCCACCCATGCCGGTCAAGGTGATGCCCTGGATGATCTGGCGTTGGAAGATGATGTAGACAATCAGAATGGGAATGGAAGACAGCACCGCGCCCGACAATACCATCGGTCGGTATTGCCCGGCATAGGATGAATTCAATATCGCCAATCCCACTGGCAGCGTGCGCGTTTCTAGGCTGTTGGTGACGATGAATGGCCAGAATAAATCGTTGTAATGGAAGAGGAAGACGAATATGCCGAGCGCTGTCAAGGCATTGCGCGAGAGGGGCAGGATGACATGCCAAAAGCGCCCGAAATAACCAGCGCCATCCAGCACCGCCGCTTCTTCCAGGTCGGTCGGCACTTGGATGAAGAACTGCCGCAGCAAGAATACGCCGAAGACATTGGCCGCCCCCGGGAAGACCAGCGCATTGAAAGTATCCAGCCACTGCAAGTCGCGCATTAGCAAATAGTTGGGGATCAGCGTAACTTGCGATGGGATCATGATCGTGATCAACAGGAAGCCGAAGAGCAGGTTGTTGCCGGGAAACTTCAGCCGCGCGAAAGCGAAGGCAGCCGGCGCGCACAGCAGCAGTACAGCAGCGGTATAGCCGGTCGCGGCGATCAGACTATTGCGCAACCACAGATCCAGCCGCAAATCCTGCTGAGTCAGCACGGCGTTGATGCTGGCCAGCGTCGGCTCGACAGGTATGATCTGCGGCGGCCAGCGGTTGACCTCCTGGTTGGTCATAAACGATTGCGACACGGCGATCAACATCGGGAAGACGACAAACAAGCCCAACAGAGTCAGAAACACATAGGTAATCGTGTGCTGCGGCAGAATCGACCGCTCGGGTTTCATGACGCGACTCCTAGTATTCAATGCGCCGGCTCAACACGAGGAACTGGACGCTGGTCAACGCCGCCATGATGACTGCGATGCAGACCGCGACCGCCGCGCCATAGCCCATGCGGAAGGCTGTCCAGGCGATCTGATACAAATAGAAGATCAGCGAATAGGATGAACGCCCGGGTCCCCCATTCGTCATGATAAACGGCTGGCCATATACCTGAAAATGTGAAATGACACCAGTGACGGTGACGAACAGGATTGTCGGCCGCAGCAAAGGCAAGGTGATGTGCCAGAACAGATCTGTGCTGCTGCCGCCATCAATGCGTGCCGCCTCATATAGCTGCTCGGGGATGCCCTGCAAGCCCGCGATGAATATCAACATGGGGAATCCAAAGCCCCACCAGATCGATGTCAGGCTCAAAGACGGGATGACCAGCCCAGGGTCGCCCAGCCAATTCACCGGTCGCGCGCCAATAAAGCTCAATCCGTAGTTGACGATACCGAATTGCGTATTCAGCAGCCACACCCAGATCAAGCCAACCGCCCCCACCGACAACAGGCTCGGCGTGTAGAGCAGGACGCGGAAGAAGTTCTGCCCGCGAATAGGGCGCGTCACCGCGACAGCCGCCGCCAGCGCCACGATTGTCGTGCCGACGACCGTGAGCGCCGTGAAGACGATGGTGTTTTGCAGCGCGATCCACCAAACATTGTCGTTTATCAGCTCAATGTAGTTCTCGATGCCGATGTAGGGGCGCGACGGTCGCAGGATATGCCAGTCATAAAAACTCATGCGCACCGCTTCGACCACGGCGCGGACAACGAATATCATAAAGAAGACCATGAATGGCGCGAGAAAAGTATAGGCCGCCAAGATCTCGCGCGTTTTTAAGCTGATGGAGAAGCGGCTGGCTGCCGTGAGTCTGGCGCGCTGGTTTGCGCTCATGGGTTATTCCTGAGTTTTACATGTTGTCGCTGGTCGATTGCGCAGCCAAGGGCGGGGCAGAACGCGCTGCCCCGCCGAATTGACAGCTTTGCCTGTTGTGTCCAGGCGCTTACATCGCGCGGTCAAGCACTTGCTGCATGCGCTCGGCAGCGTCGTTGAGGGCGTCTTCGACCGAACTCAGGTTATTGAGCGCGGCATCCAGTTCAGGATCGAGCGCCGCGTACATTTCCTGGACGGCTGTGCTTTGGTAATCCAGGACGCCATAGTCGCTGAAGGTCTGTCCCAGCAGGATATTGGACGGATAGTTGACCGGGTCAAGCGCGGCTTGCGCAGACAGCAGCGCCGGCACTTGTCCAGAACCCGCCCAGGTTACCTGATTGGCGCTGATCCACTTCAGCAAGGTCTCTACCGCTGCGGCTTTCTCGGGCGTCGAGCTGGCTGGCAGCAAAAAGGTATGGATGCCGAACCAGGTGCCTGGCTGCTCGCCAAACTGCACTTGGGGCCAAGCCATGCCGTTGATGTCGGTTTGGTCGACGGCGAAGTTGCGGAACCAGGTGCCGGTGGGGATAACAGCCACCGAACCGCTGGCGAAGCCCTGCCAGGTATCGAAGCCGGCTGGCGGCGGCGACACATTGTATTCGTAGACGAGATCGACCGCCTGCTGCAGCGCGGCGATTCCTGCGTCCGAGTTGACGGTGATCTGTTCGTCGGCCGATACCAACTCGCCGCCATGCTGCGCCAGCGCGCTCAAAAAGTTCACGCGCGGCCATTCGCCCACAACATAGCCCCACTGCACGACATTCTCGCTGTCAAAGTCGGGGTCGGCGGCATTGTTGCCATTGACGTCCAGGGTCAACGCCTGCAGCAACGATACCCAGTCCTCATAGTTGTCGGGCGCGGTGGACGGGTCGGTGTCGATGCCGGCCGCATCAAACATGTCGGTATTGATCCACAAGCCGCGGCCATGATTGTCCAGCGGGAGGCCATAGGTTACGCCCTGGTACTTCATACCGGCGTAGGTGATCTCGGAGATGTCGGTTTCATCAAACCAGCCGCCGCCGCTCGTGTACCAAGGACCCAGGTCCATCACTACGCCGAAGCTGGCAAACTGCGGCACTTCCGAGGCATGCATCAAGACCAGGTCGGGCGGTTGGTTGGCGACGAATGCCGCTTGCAGCTTGGCATAGAGGGTGTTCCAGGGGATGATCTCGCTGGTTACCTCAAATTCCGGATTTTCCATGGCAAACTGCGCCAGCATCTCGTTCATGGTAACGCCATCGGAGCCGGTCAAGCCATTCCAATAGGAAATCTTGGTTTCGCCACCGCCGAACGCGCCGACAATAGGCGTGGGTTCCGGTTCCGCATCTTGCGCTACTATGCTTGTCGGAATGGACATGACCAACATCATGGTGACAAGCAGCGCCAATGTGAACATTAAAGACAGTCGTTTGACCATTGTTGCGTTCTCCCTTGAATTGCCTCAATTAACAAAATACGGCTGGTTCAGGTCTCTCTCATTGGCACCTTTCTCTTCTGCTCCACCGGGTTCATAGAATCGCGCTGGGCAACCAGCAGGCAGAGCATACCCCCCCCGCGAAGAAGTCAAGCAACTCGCTAATTCAGTTTTGCGGGATTGGTATGCGCGCGCATTCCAAGTCGGGCTGCGTTCAATCGCCGCGGCTGATATCCAGGATAGAAGCGCGCCAGATATCTCGATTGTATTCGGCGATTGTGCGGTCGGACGAAAAGAAGCCCGAGCGCGCGGCATTCAGGATGGACATGGTCGTCCAGCGCTCTTCGTCCGCGAAAGCCGCCGCCACTTGTCGCTGGCAGTCGATATAACTGGCGAAGTCGGCGCAGAGCATGTATTCATCGTGATGCAGCAGCGAATCGACGATCGGCTGGAAGAGCCCGGTATCGCCATGCGAGAAGACGCCGCCGGCGATCCAGTCGATGGCAGCGCGCAGGTCGGCATTGGTCTCATAGATGCCGCGCGGGTCATAGCCAGCTTGACGAACCGCCTGGACTTCTTCGGTGGTCATGCCGAAGAGGAAGAAGTTGTCCGCGCCGACTCGCTCGCGGATTTCGATATTTGCGCCATCCAGCGTACCGATCGTCATTGCCCCGTTGAGCGCGAACTTCATGTTGCCCGTGCCCGATGCTTCTTTGCCGGCCAGCGAAATCTGCTCGGATAGGTCGGCCGCTGGGTAAACAAGCTGCCCGCAGGTCACATTGAAATTGGGGATGAAGACGACGCGCAGCCGCGTTGAACAGATCGGATCGCGATTGACGACATCCGCCACAGAATTGATCAGCTTGATAATCAGCTTTGCCATGTGATAGCCGGGCGCGGCTTTGGCTCCAAATACAAAGGTGGTCGGCGCGACATCGGCAGCGGCATCGCTCTTAAGCTGCTGATACAAATGAATGATGTGCAGCGTTTTCAGCAACTGCCGTTTGTATTCATGCAGGCGCTTGACCATCACATCAAACAGGGAGTCCAGGTCGATAGACAAGCCGAGCAACCCGCCGATCGTGTCGGCCAGTTGCGCTTTGTTGGCGCGTTTGATCGCCCGCCAGTCTGCGCGAAATTGCGGGTCATCGACGAAAGTTTCCAGCTGCGCCAGTTCCTCAAGGTTGGTCAGCCAGCCCGAGCCGATTCGCCCGCTGATGAGCTCAGCCAACTGCGGATTCGCCAACTTCATAAAGCGCCGCGGTGTCACGCCATTGGTCTTGTTGCCGAACTTGTGCGGGTACATGGCGGCGAAATCGGGAAAAACCCGCGACTGCAGCAAGTCCGATTGCAATTGGGCGACGCCGTTCACACTGTAGCTGCCCACGCAGGCCAGGTTGGCCATGCGCACCTGTTTTTCTGCGCCTTCTTCGATGATGGACATCCGCTGTACGCGCCCCATGTCGTTGGGAAAAGTCATGCGCACATCTTCCAGAAAGCGATGATTAATCTCGTAGATGATCTCCAGATGCCGCGGCAGGCAGTGCTCCATCAGCGAGGTGGGCCATTTCTCCAGCGCTTCGGGCAAGAGCGTATGCTGGGTGGCGGCGAATGTGCGCGTGCTGATGTTCCAGGCGCGTTCCCAATCCAGCCGGTATTCATCCACCAGCAGGCGCATGAATTCGGCGATGGCGATGACGGGATGCGAATCATTGAGATGGATGACCGCCACATTGGGCAATTCTTCCCAGTCGGCATTCAGGATTCTGAAGCGCTTGATGATATTGTTGAGCGAGCAAGCCACGAAGAAGTATTGCTGCTTCAGGCGCAATTCCTTGCCCTGCGGCGTGTTGTCGTTGGGATAAAGCACTTTGGTGACATTTTCGCTGCTGGTCTTTTGCTCGACAGCGCGCGAATAATCGCCAACATCAAAGAGCTGCAAGTCGAATTCCCGGGTGGCTCGCGCGCTCCACAGCCGCAGCATATTGACGGTCTTGGATTTGTAGCCCGGCACCAAAGTGTGATAGGGCTGTCCCATGATGGTCTGTGCGGGCTGCCAGCGGACGCGGTACTTGCCTTCGCTGTCGGTGTAGCTCTCTGTATAACCGCCGAAGCCCACCTCGACCATGTCGTCGGGCTGGGGGAATTCCCAGGGATTGCCGTAATACAGCCATTCGTCCGGGCTTTCTACCTGCCAGCCATCGCGGAAGGACTGGCGAAATATGCCATATTCATAGCGGATGCCATAGCCGACCGCCGGGATATTCAACGTCGCCAGCGAGTCCATAAAACAAGCCGAGAGACGTCCCAGACCGCCATTGCCCAAGCCCGGTTCGATATCCAGCGCGATCAGCTCGTCGAGGTCAATTTCGTGTTGGCGCATCGTCGCGCGCGCCAATTGGTCGGTCTCTGTGTAGAGCAGGTTTTTTTCCAGCTGGGCGCCCAGCAGATATTCCGCAGACAGGTAATAGACAAACTTGGGGTTCTGGCGAAAATAGCAATCTACATTCTGCTGCCAGTAATACATCATATAGTCCCGCACCGTGATCGACAGCGCCGTATACAGGTCATGCGCGGTGGCGGTATAAATGGCTTGTCCGCGCGTGTAATACAAGTTGTCCCGGAAGGCCTGGGCGAAGGCTTCTTGCGTGAGTGTCACGCCAGAAATGTTCTCGAAGTTCGCAATCATGATCCCCCCCCATGCGCGCGCCGGGTGAAATTTTGCCAATACTTCCCGGATGCGCGGGCTGCAATGTACACTTGGCCTGCGCACAATGATAATTGCGCGGCTGGCATCGCGCCAATTTTGCCCGGCGCTTTGTGTTTTCTGCGCTGGACGAGACGGGAAGCCACATGAAACGACCCAATATCCTCATACTCTACACCGACCAGCAACGTTGGGATGCTTTGGGCGCGGCTGGCAACAGCGAGATCAAGACGCCGCACCTCGATGGGCTGGCGGCGCGCGGCACCCGATTTTCGCAGCATTTCGTGCAAAATCCCGTCTGCATGCCCAGCCGCATCAGCATGCTTTCTGGCCAGTATCCATCGACCCTGGGCATCACGCATATGGGCGTGCCTGTCCCCGAGAACATCGTCACCCTGCCGAGCCTGCTTGCGCAATACGGCTATCGCAGCGCCAATATCGGCAAGCTGCATTTTCTGCCCCATGCCAACCGCGACCACCGCCTGCCACATCCGCCTTATGGTTTCGACCATCTCGAGATCGCCGATGAGCCGGGCGTCTACGAAGATGCCTATCGCGCCTGGGTGCGCCGGCAGGCACCCGAGCAAATGGACGGCATCAGCGCAGGTATCCCGCCGGCCGCGCGCATCTGGCAGCAGACCATGGGCATAGAGGATGGCGTCGTGCATCGTGGCGATCCACAAGGCCGGCACGACTTCGACCGCGGCATCCCTTTCGCCGCCGCCGACCACTTGACGCACAGCGCATTCGTCGGCGAACAAACAGCCGAATTCATCAAAGCGGCTGGCGACCAGCCTTTCCTGTGCATCGCGGGGTTCTATTCGCCGCACGCGCCCTGGATCGCGCCGCAAAAGTACCTAGACCTGTATGAGCCCGCAGCGCTGTCCCTGCCGCAGTTTCCGCCGCAAATCGACTGCCAGCGACCCAACGATGACAGTGCGCCATTCTCCGATGCGCAACTGCGGCGGGCGAAGCAAGGCTATTACGCCATGATCAGCGAAATGGATCAGGTTGTCGGATGCATCCTGGACGCGCTGGATGCGAGCGGCGCGCGCGAGAACACCATCATCGTTTTCACTTCCGATCACGGCGAGTGGCTGGGCGACCACCTGCGTTTTGGCAAGGGCTATCCTGCCGATGACGCCGTCAGTCGTGTGCCGCTGGTCATCGCCGCGCCAGGCGGGCAAGAATCACAAGAGCGCGGGGAAATCGTGGAAGCGGTGGACATTGTGCCGACTCTGCTGGAGCTGGCTGGCATCCAGATACCGCCTTTTCTGCAAGGGGAGAGTCTCGCGCCGCTGTTGGCTGGGGATGCACATAGAGACAAAGCCTCGGCGCTCACCGAAGGCGCGGGCTGGAAGAGCCTGCGCAGCGAAAAATATCGCTATCTGGTGCATGCCGATGGCCGCGAGAACTTGTGGGACCTGCGTGAAGATCCAGGCGCCTATCATGATGTGGCGGGCAGCGCCGACTACCAAGCCGCCCTGGCCGAATGTCGGCAGCTGCTGCTGAGCCGCCTGCTGATGATGGAACGCCCCTTGCCGCGAGCATGGACTTATTGACTAGCGGCCCACGAGCGGCTTATACAAAAGGATAGTCCACTGCGGCGAAGTCGGCGATCCGGCTCCAGAGCTGCTCTACTGCGCTGATGTCGTCGGCATTCAGGCTGAGCTTCTGTGGGTCGCGCGCGAATGGCGATGTCAGCACGCCGCGCCGCCACAAAACGAACTTGTGCAAAGAGACGCCATAGACCATGGCATAGTTCAATAGCGGCAAGAGCAGGAAGTGGATGCGCTCGGCTTCGGCAATTTCGCCCGCGCGGTACAAATCGACAATCTTCACTTGCACATCGACAAAGCCGCCAGCCGGCATATTCCCGCAGGCACCGCGCCGCAGTTCGTCTATCAGATAAATGCCATTGACGCCGCCAAAGACGCCCCGACAATGCCCGGCGTCCAACGCGATGATCTCGCTGATATGTTGCAAGATCGGCACAGTCTCTTCTTTGATGTATTGGATGCCGGCTTCCAGCGCCAGCAGTTCACACAACTCGCCTGGCGACAGAGGCGAGCCGATTGGGGCCGGCGCATTCTGAATGATCAGCGGCCGATCGAACTTCGCCAACTGCCGATAGTATTCACGGACTGCGGACTTGTTGGCTTTGCGCAGGTAGGGCGGCATGGCCATCAGCGCGCTAACGCCGCAATCGGCTGCCTGTTGGGCGAATTCCTGTGCCGAGCGCAGAGTTACGCCTTGCACGCCGGCCACCAGCGGGATGCGTCCCGAAGTTTGTCTGGCGGCGAACTCGACCACGGAGCGACGTTCGGCATCACTGAGCGTGAAGAACTCGCTGGCCAGCGCCGGCACAACCAGCCCATGTACGCCGACCGCAACGCAAAACTCAATCTGCCGGGCGAAACTGTCCCAGTCGATCTCGCCTTGGTCGGTGAAAGGCGTCTGCAAGATTTGGTAAATGCCAGCCAGCTTTGCTGTCGTGTCCATAGCGCCTCTTCGTTGCGTCTGTTTTGTCCACCCTCTACAATATAGACTGCATCATGCAGCCGCGCCACTTGTAGAAATCAACCCGAAGCTTGAGGAAGCAGCCAATGCGCATCACGCATGTCGAAGCCATCCCTGTGCGTATCAAACGCGAAGAAGCCTATTTGGGCGCTGTGCCAAAAAACGCCGACGAGCGAGCGTATTTTCTGCGTCCACCGTATCGCGCGCTCTATTCTCGCTACCTCGAAACGGCTTTCGTCAAAATCAGCACCGACGAAGGCGCATTCGGTTGGGGAGAGGCTCTGGCGCCGGTTGCCCCGGAAGTCGTCTGCGTCATCGTCGAGCAGTTGCTTGCGCCGGCGCTGCTGCATCGTGACCCGCTGGATGGCAATGTGTTGTGGAATGTCATGTACGACCTGATGCGCGAGCGCGGCTACTATGGTGGATTCATGCTCGATGCCATCAGCGCTTGTGATACGGCATTGTGGGATCTTCGTGGAAAAATCCTGGGGCAGCCCGTGTATCAATTGCTGGGTGGCGCCTTTCACGAGCGAGTGCCCTGCTATGTTTCGGGATTGCCGCGTCCGACTCCCGCAGAACGGGTCGAGCTGGCGCTGAAC
Source organism: Anaerolineae bacterium (assembly GCA_022824565.1). GTDB lineage: Bacteria > Chloroflexota > Anaerolineae > Aggregatilineales > Phototrophicaceae > UBA6055. Next base: position 49,625 of record JAJDZQ010000159.1, read on the forward strand.
TATGTGGACGAGGGCTTCAACGCATTCAAGCTGGCAGCTGGTCACGGCGTGCGTGCGGATGCGGTTAGTGTCGGTGCCTTGCGCGATGCCCTCGGTGACGAGGCTGTTTTGCTGCTGGATGCGCATTGGGTCTATGCGCTGGATGACGCCATCCAACTGGGGCAGGCGCTGGCCCGGCTGGGCGTCGGCTTCTTCGAAGCGCCCATCAACCCCGAAGACATAGACGCGCATGCGCAACTTTCGGCAGCGGTGCCGGTGCCGATCGCTCATGGCGAGACCGAACGCACGCGCTATCAATTTCGACCCTGGCTAGAAAAAGACGCCGCGCAAATCTTGCAGCCAGATGTCGGGCGAGCTGGCATCAGCGAAGTTATCAAAATCGCCAGTATGGCCGAGGCTTTCAACACGCGTGTCGCGCCGCATCTGAGCGTTGGTTTGGGCATCTGCATCGCCGCGACCATCCATGCCGCAGCGGCTATTCCCAATTTGTACCTGCTGGAATATCAGCCGCCGGTCTTTGCAGCCGCCAACCTGCTGCTGGAAACGCCCTTGACCTGTGCGTCTGGTTTCTATGACCTGCCGACTGGTGGGGGGCTGGGCGTGGCGCTGGACGAGCGAAAAGTGCGCGAATTGCAGGCTTGACTTCGCCCTGTCTCGACGAGAGGGGCAAGGCAAGGCAATCGCAAAAAAATGACTATTTGCCACAGAGGCACAGAGGCACAGAAGGTATTCCAATAAAGTGATGCAACAGCATGATGAAACGTCGTAGGGGCAAGGCGCAGACTCGTCCACTGGACCAACGGCGACATTGCGGGCGAGTCATCGCTTCGCCCCTACAGAATGCGAAGTAAATCGGCGTTGCCCGTTTGTCGCAAGACTTTCTCTGTGCTCTCTGTGTGCTCTGTGCTCTCTGTGTTGCGTTTTGTTTCGATTGCCTTGGCGGTCTAACCCGGGGCGAGCGGCGCTTTTGGACGGACGATTTGCAAGCGCTCTGGCGTCAACCGAGCCGCCAATTCATCGGAAACGCGGTAGCCGTGGCGGAAGTTGCCCCAGCTGGGTCCATAGCGAAAGACGATGATGCGCCGTTCGCCAGGATTAACGCGCTTGGCAGAGCCATGCGCCAGGCAATCCACAAAAAGAAGGGCATCGCCGGCTTGCATGCGCAGCTCCACCGCGCCCTCAACCTGGTCGACATAGGGCTGCTCGCTGTGCATTTGGTGTTTGGTTGCGTCTGGATGCGCGAAGTTGGATTTGTGGCTGCCGGGGATGATCATGGTTGCGCCATCGCCCTCGCCAATATCGGTCAGCGCCATCAGCACATTGATCTGGCCGCAGTGGAAGCCGCCGTTGTAATAGCGGAATTGCGTGCGCTTGGTGCCTTCATGCCCGCCGCTGTGCAAGCCGATCGCCTGTCCAGGCCCGCGTATGCTGGCGAAGCACTCATCGATGAAAAGCGGTCCATGATTGTAGTCGAATGTGCCCGCGCCGCCGACGAATGTCTTGACCTTGTCGATCCAGGCTGGATGGTCGATGAGCTGCTCGAAAGCTGCGCCGCCTTCATAGATCTGTTGCAAGTTCAGCCCTTCATCATCGCCATAGGTATGTCCGTGCACATAGCCGTTCCACTCACCTGGCGACATGGGCAGCAGCGCGTCGATGCCCGCATTCAGTTTGCGCAGCTCGCCTGCCGAAAGCGCGTCCTTCAACAGCAGATAGCCGCGCAGGTCGAAGAAATATGTCTCGCGTTCGCTGACCATAGCCTATCCCCCGTCAGGCATAGCAGTGCAGGCCGAAGATGGCGGCCGGCGCTTCGCCCTGCATCTCCAGCACTTCGACACGCAGTTGGTCGGTTTCGACAGGTTCGTCAAAGCGGATCTGGTTGATGGTCTGGTGATTGTCCGTGACTTCCGCGAAGACCCGGCCATTGCCATCGCCCAGCCGATAATGCTTGACCGTGAAGGGCATGACCGACTCGGGGTGCCCGCGCAGGCTGGTCTCCATGGCGTGGTCGAAGTCGCTATCAAACATGACCGTAACCTGGCCGATGCTCTGCGGAACTGTCCAGTGGATATCCAGCTTGGGCGCGGGATCGTCTGGTTCTGCCACCCAGGCATTCACCGCCGATGTGGGGCGGGCCAAGCCATTGCCGATATTCTGCGCATCGAAGCCATTGATCGGCTGCGAGAATGCCATGGCGAAATTGTGCCCGGCCGGGCGACGCAGCGGCGTCCAAAACTCAAATGCCTGCACGCCGATATCTTGTTGGGGCAACTGCGACCGCCAATATTGCAGCGCCAGCAAGCCAGTAATGCGCTGCTCGCTCAAGTGCAGCTGCACTAACGGGTTCGCCATGACACAGACGAAGGCATAGCGCGCATCGTCGAGCAATTGCGAGAAGCCCAATTTCACCGCCTGATTATCACCCGCCGGCAGCTCTATCCGCAGCTTCTGCAACGTGATATCGGGCGTGTAATTGTCGCGCCGCGAGCTGATGCGCAGCTGCACATCCAGGGTTGTCGCTTCGTCCGCGTCCACCCAGATGGTCATATCTGGCACGCGTCCGCGCTGCAAAGGCAGCATCTGCGCATAGGGTCGCTCCAGACGGCGTCGCGGTCCATCATCCGGGAGCTCATCCAGGCAGAGCTTGCTGGAAGCGCGAATGTCCGCTGTTTTGACCAGATCCTCACCGTCTTCGAGCTTGAATTGCGGGATGAATTGCCCGACGCGCTGCAAATCTCGTTGCAGCAATTCGATGCGCCCGGGCTGGGCGATATCCCGTGGCAGCAGACCATGCTGAAGGCAATGCGCCGCGGCCATGCCCACCGACTGCGCCGCCGATGCCAGGGTCAGCATCACGCGCGTTGAACCAAATGCCACATGCGATGCGCTCATGATGCGCCCGGCGATGAACAAGTTGCGGATATTCTTGCTGTATTGCGTGCGGTAGGGCACTTGATACACGCCCTTGGCATGCCATTGGTCGCAGCCGGGCCGCTCGCTGAAGACGCCATCAGCCGGGTGCAGGTCGATCGACCAGCCACCAAATGAGATGGCGTCATAATGATGCCGCTGCTCGATGATATCCTGCTGGATCATCATGGTATCGCCTTCGAAGCGCCGGCTTTCGCGCTTGCCAGGGATCTGCCCGACCCATTCCAGGGTCAAGGTCTCGGCATCGGGGAACTTGCCCGAATTCTTGATGTAATTCCAAACGCCATAAACGACCTTCCACAGCTGCCATTTGATGGTTTCGGTTTCGTGCACGGTGTCCAGCCGCCCGCCATATTCGATCCACCACAGCCGACAGCCATCGGTGGCGGTGTTGAAGCTGCGGAAGCGCGGGATCTGCGTGATGTCTTCCAGCGCATAACTGGGCGGCACAAACTTGACAGGCACGCCGATATCTTTGCTGTAGAAGTAAATGGAATGCCCCAGCAAATAGCCATATTCTTCGCTGGGCGCGAACTTTTCGCCGAATTCATCGCTGGCTTCTGCGCCCATGCGGAAAGCTGCGCCCGCCTGAAAAGCCACGATGCCATCGCCCGATGCATCGCAGAATAGCGGCGCGTACAGCTCGTATTGGGTGGAGTTCTGGCTGCAAAATGCGGTGACCGACTCGATCGTCTCGCCATCGCTCTTTGCCACATGGAAAGCGGCTGTATTCAGCAGCAGTGTGAGATTCGGCTCTTCAACGACTTTTTCCAGCAAAATGGTGTCGAAGAGCAAGCTGTTGCCTTCGCGATTGCGATACATATTTTCGACCAGCAGTTCGTCGATGACGCCGCCTTCGCGCGCCCAGCGATTGTTGTTGTTCATGTGCGAGGTCGCGCCCAAAGCCCACAGACGCACTTCGCTGCTGGCATTGCCGCCTAGCACGGGACGGTCTTGCACCAGCACGACCTTGCTGCCGGCTCGGGCTGCTGTGATAGCCGCGCAAGTGCCGGCCAGCCCGCCACCCACGATGACCAGGTCGCTGTCGATGCGGACTGTCTTGGGCGAGCGCGCCTCTGCCGAGAAAGGCTCACTTAGCATTCTTGGTATCTGGTTGTCTTGTTTCATCCGTTTGCCTCCAAGCCTATGGACGCAATCCAGCTCCGCAAAGCCAATTGCAATTCGTCCTTGACAGATTTATGTTGCCGATTGTCCCACAGATTCTCCAATTCATGCGCATCGGCCCGCAAATCGTAGAGTTCGCCCGCTGCGCCTGCTTCGGCGATGAGCTTCCAGTCGTGGCTGCGGATCATCCGGATGCGGCCCGCCAGCGAGACCGGGTTGCCCTCCCAGGCCAGTCGTTCATCGGCTGGGTTGGTGTATAGCCTATCTTGCAGGCCTTCGCGCTGCAAGCGGGCTTCGTCAAATGGCTCGCCAGGCACGCCATATTCACTAATGGCATACGGGCGGATCGGACCGCCAGATCCGCCGTCCCGCAGGAAGGGCAGCAGATTCACGCCCTGCGCCTGCTGCGGGCGCTGTACCCCTGCGGCGGCCGCAAATGTCGGCATCAGATCAATGTGCGAGGCGAAGCGGTCGTCAAGGCGGCCACAATCAATTTGGTCGGGCCAGCGCGCAATCAAGGGCACCCGTGTCAGCACGTCATAGAGCGCGGGACTCTTGGTGAACAGACCATGGTCCCCTTGGTAATCTCCATGATCGCTTGTGAAGACCAGCAAGGTGTTTTCGCTCAGTCCGCGCTCGTCCAGCAGGTCGAGGATTCGTCCGATTTCGCCGTCAATCATCATCACCATGCCGTAATAGACACGGCGCATCAAGCCGACTTGTGCCGCGCTGAAAGGAATGACGGCATCGTTGTTGCGCTGGTGAAATTGCTGTCTGAAGGGTTTGCCCGCCATAGCCAGCCCGTCCGGCTCGAGTTGCGGCGGCGGCAAGTCGTCAACCATTGAAAAGTACGGCTGCGGCGCTTCGTAGGGCGTATGTGGATACAAGTACGACAGCCACAGAAAGAATGGCTGGGCGGCTTCGGCGCAGCGAGTTATAAAGCGCAGCGCAGATTCGGTCTTGGCGTGTTCCGAAGTGACCGAAGTCGGGACCGGCTCTTCAACCAGGCGCGCATACTTGCGACGCCGGGTACAAACCCAGTCCAGATAGTCGCCCCACTCCGGGTGTGCTTCCAGCGCCGGATTCTCGTCCCAGCAATCGAAGTCGGCAGCGGTCAAAAAGGAGTGGTTCTTCCCGACCAAGCCCGTTGCATAGCCGGCTTCCCGAAGCATTGTCGGGATATCGGTCGGCGGCCGTGCGGCTCGGTCGTGGTTGGAGTAGCAACCGTGCGTACTTGTCCACTGGCCGCTGTGCAGGCTCCAGCGGTTGGCGAGGCAAACCGGTGAAGGCGTGGTCGCATGCGTGAAGGCCACGCCGTCGCGCGTCAGCCGGTTTAGATTGGGTGTGCGAATCCGGCTGTTGCCCAAAGCCTGAATCGTATCAAAACGTTGCTGATCTGTGTAGATGAGCAGGATGTTTGGTTTCACACCTTAGTCGCCGTGTCGATCTTGCTCGATTCCATGCTGCTGGCACCAGTCGTTGAGCGGGTTGAAGCCGCCGCTGGGCTGGAATTCCAGTGTGTCGTCCAGGTCTTCGCCAACCAGATATTGTTCCAGGTCGCTGAGTTTTTCCAGGAAAGGCTTGTCCTGCTTGACATAATCCATCGGTTTCAGCCAGCGATAGGCATAGCCAATCATGACGGCTTTGCGCGTGATGCCCGTGAAGTTGGGCGCGCCTGCATGCCAGGTGCGATATTCAAAAATCACGCAATCGCCTGGATTCAACAGCGGCTCGATGGCGTTGACGGGGTCGGTCGCGCCCGCTGGGATGTCGATGCGCTCCTTGAGCTGGTTGCTGCCCGGCGCGAGCATGGTGACGCCGCTATTGGGCTGGCTGAGGTCGGTCAGGTAAAAGGCGCACTTCAAGCCGATGCGCGGATAATTGGCTGCGCCCAGGTCCATCGATGTCCGGCCATTGTCGCGGTGCCAGCCGGGCCGGCGGATGCTGTCGGGCGTGCCGGGCGGGTCGGGATGCCGATAGATGAGATGGCTGGTGGAAAGTTGCAGGTTCGAGCCCAGCAATTGGATCACCAGGGGCAGCGTGACCTGGTTGGTCAGCAGCGGGATGAAGGCATCGTCCATCGTGATGCAGTTGCGAAAGCCATCATATATCCCGCCGCCTTGCACGAAGCGGTTGAAGCGCTGGTCGGTGGCCAGCAGTCGGTCGCCGGCTTCAATCAAGCTGCTGATGGCACCATCATCAAGCACATTGCGGACAATTAGATAGCCATTGTCGCGGAATTGACTGCGCTGTTCATCGCTAAGCTCGGTGTAGCCTTCCATGCTAAAATCTCCAATTTCTTCTTATGTATAGGTGAAGTAGGCGGTGGCGGTGCAATTGGCGTTGCTGCGAATGCGCACCCAATGCGCGCTGTAGCCGGGCGGGAATGTATGATGCGCATAATCGCCGGGCGCGACATCGAGGCGGGCATAGGTCTTCCAGCTGCCATTGCCCAGGAAGTCGACCTCGATGCTAAATTGGACTGGCTCGGCACCATCGTTGCACAGGTGCAGCGCCTTGTTGTCGAAGCCGGTCATCAAATAGGGGTCGGAGGCTTGGCCCGCGGCGACAGCATCTTCCCACCAGACTCCGCCCCAGCCGGCCGGTTTGCCGAAGTTCCACAGGTCATCGGTCTTGCCAAAATACAAGCCGGATTGAGGCTCGCCAGCCAGTTGATTCGCGCCATGATGCGGGCTGGCATTGTCGCTGCCCAGCACCAGCATGCCACGATAAGTGCAAAAGTCGCCCAGCACCCAAAGATGTGTGGAGATGGGGCGGACACCCCAGATGTGATTCTCGTATGCCCAGGGCGAAAGCTCATAAAACAGGCCATGACAATCCAGAATGAAGCGCTCGTGATCGACTTCGCGGATGCGGGGCCATTCGGTCTGCCACATGTGGTCGAAGCAGTGGCTGGCTTTGGGCAGGCGATAGCGCTTCCATTGCCCGTTCGCCTCGGTATACACTTGCAAGATGGCTGACCGTTTGTCCCAGCCCATGGCGAAGATCGTGCCAGCGAAGTTGCCGCGCCCATTGACCTCGATGAAGGGGTTGCGCTCGATAATGCGCCAGGTCTCGCCATCCCATTCCGCCAGCCGGCCAGCCGCTTCTGTGCCCAGATAGTCGCGTTCGTCATAGCTGTTGTTGGCCACGATGACGCGCCCGAAGTTGCTGTAGGCGGCTTTGAAATGCGCGTATTCATGGTCGGGCACACCCAATTCGACCGTCAAATCCGCTAGCCAGGTCGGCTGCAGGGTATGTACATCCAGCTCATAGAATTCGCCTTCCATGCCCAGCATATAGACTTTGTTGGCGGGGTCGTGCAAGTGGCGCATGGTCGAGCACAGACGCACCTCGCGCAGCGCCTCGATGGTGCGCACCTCTCCGCGCGCGTCAATTGCATGCGGACCGATGAAGCACTGGTTGGACTCAAAATGCACCATGCGGTTGGTGTATGTGCCCACGCAGCTTTGTGCATGCTTGTCGATTTTCAGGCGCTCGTTGATGCGATACAGGCCGGTGCCGACCCCGCTGGGCGACTTGTGCGATACATAAGTAACCAGCCACAGCGCGCCCGCCCAGGCCATCATCGCGCCGATGCCGCATTCGCTGCGCGGTGGTCCCAGTTCTGCGCTGAGCGCCAAATGGGGGAAAACGCCGCTTAAGTTCAAGTGATTGTCTGCTGTCATGCCGCCTCGCGATTGTTAGCTGTGATTTGGTGTCGCCAGCGCCGCAGTTCGTCGTCCAGCAGATTGACGATGCCCGCGCAGGCATAGTCGCCCAGACGATTATCGAGTTCGTATGGGTCTTCTCGCAGATTGTATAGCGCAGCCGGTTCGCCGCGCAGGTCGCTGGTTACAAGTTTCCAGTCCTGTGTCGTCGCGCACAGGTTGCCGTGTTCACTGATGGCGACGCGGTCGGGCGTGTCCATGTCGCTCTCAATGCACGGTCGCAGCGAGATTCCGTCGCCGGGCAGGTCAACAGGGCAGTCCGCGAAATCTAGCAGCGTCGGCAGCAAGTCGATGGTCGCGGCGCAGGTTTCTGTGCGCTGACTGCGCGTCTGCCCCGGCGCTCGCAGAATCAACGGCACATGCAGCGCCTCTTCATACATGACGCCTTTGCCGAACAAGCCATGCGCGCCAGCCATTTCGCCATGATCCGATGTGAATACGACCAGGGTATTCTCGCGCAGTTTCAGGTCATCCAGCCCGCGCAGCAGTCTACCAAAAGCCGCGTCCAGGTGGCTTATCTCGCCAAAATAGCGCTGACGAAACTCCCCAACAGCGTAGTCTGCGTTCCACACTTCATGCTTGAACCAGGTGTTCTGGTCGGCATTTGGCTCTGGCAGCAGATCGCAGTTGGCATACATTTCCATGAATTCGTCTGGCGGCGAGCAGGGCGGGTGCGGCGCTTGATACGAGACCAGCATGAAGAATGGCGCGTTTTCACCCGCCGCTTGACCAAGCTGTGCAACGGCAATGTCGGTAAGAGCGTCTGTTTCGTGCCCGCGCATAGCGATTGCGTCATCCGCGTCGTCCGCCCAAATCAGCCCGCGCCAGTGGTCGACATGATGGCTCTCCCAGCCGATGAAATGCTGGAATCCCGCCCGCGATTCTGGCGGCACTGACCGATTCCGTTGCGGCGCGCCGCTGAGATGCCACTTGCCCAGCCAGTGCGTGGCATAGCCGGCTGCGTTGAGATAGTCGGCGAGCGACGGCAGGTCGGCTGGATACGCCTGGCCGTTTTTGGTTATGCCGGTCTGCGACGGATACAAGCCGCTCAGCAGGCAGCCGCGATAAGGCGTGCAGATGGGCGAAGTGGTGATCGCCCGCTCAAAGACCGTGCTCTCCCCTGTGAAAGCATCCAGAATTGGCGTCGAAACGACCGGATTCCCATAAGTCGGCAGCCAGCGCGCGCCCAGTTGATCGACCAGCACGAAGAGGATATGCGGACGCGCTCCCACAGTGGGCAGCCTCAACCCTTTAAGCCAGAGATGTTTGCGCCCTGGATGAACTGCTTTTGAAACAGGAAGAAGACGATCAATACAGGCATCACCATCAGGGTCGAAGCGGCCATCTGCTGGTTGTAGATGCCGCCTTGCCCGGGCAAAGAAGTGAACTTGTACAGACCAATCGCGAGCGTGTGCAAGTCGGGATCTTTCAAATAAATCAAGGGACCCAAGAAATCGTTCCAGCTATTCTGGAAGCTCAGGATGGCGATGACGACGATGGCGGGCTTGGCGAGCGGGATCATCACTTGCGTGAAGATCCTCACTTCGCTCGCGCCATCGATTTTTGCCGCGTCGAGCAAATCCTGCGGGATGCCCAAGAAGAATTGCCGACAGATGAAAATATAAAAGGCGTTGCCGAAGAAATTGGGCACGATCAACGGATAAAAGGTGTCGATCCAGCCGATGGCTTCATAAGCGGCATAGACCGGTATCAAGCGCACGGCGAATGGCAGCATCAATGTCGCCAGCAGAATCAAAAAGAGCGCATCGCGAAACGGGAATCGAAAACGGGCAAAACCATAGGCGACGAGCGTGCAAGAGCCGATGTCGCCGATGAGCGAGATGATGGTGACGAACATGGTATTGCGAAAAGTGATTCCGAAGTTCCAAAACTGCAGCGCGTCTGTATAATTTTCTGGCTGCCAAACGCGCGGTATCCACTGCACAGGGAAGACGCCGACCTGGTCTAAAGGCATAAAAGACGACATGAACATCCAAAATAGCGGCGCCAGGAACCAGAGGCTCATCACGATGAGCAATAGATAGAGCAGGGCGCGGCTGACAAATCGCGTTATGCGGACGAAGCCGTCGCTATCCAAGAAGCGCTGTGTTGTTGTCGCTGCTGCCATTAGCTCGTCTCTCCGCCTTGATAAAAGACCCAACGTTGCGATGTCGCCACGATCACCGCTGTGAAAACGAAAATGATGATGAAGAGGATCCAGGCGAGAGCGGAAGAATAGCCCATCTGTGGCGGCAGGTATTGGAATGCGTGATCAAACAAGTGCAGGACATAGGTTCGTGTCGCGTCTCGGGGCGCGCCGCCAGTCATGATGAAAATCTGCGTGAAAACTTGGAACGCGCCGATGATATTGATGAGCACATTCAGATAAATGGTCGGCGTCATCAACGGGATGGTCACGCGCCGCAGACGTTGGAAGACATTCGCGCCGTCTATCTTGGCCGCGTCATAGTATTCTTCTGGGATGCCTTGCAAGCCAGCCAGAAAGATCACCATGGTTACGCCCACCCAGGTGGTGCTCATAATCAAAAAGGCGATCATGGCAAAATCGGGGTCGGCGAACCAGCGAATCCGCGGCAGGCCAATCGCATATAGCAAGGAATTGAGCAAGCCAGCCCGGGCATTGAGCACATAGAGCCAGATGACCGACAGGGCGACGATCGGCACGACGGACGGCAAATAAAACAAGGTCCGCCACAGACCCAAGAAACGCACTTTGGTATTGAGCAGCAGCGCCAGGGCAAAGCCAAGCACGATGCGGATGACCACCGAGCCGCCAACATAAACGGCGGTATTGCGCAGCGACTTCAAGAACAGGGGGTCGTCGGTGAACATGTGAACATAATGTTCCAGCCCCACCCACCTCGGCGGCGCGACGATGTTGTATTTGGTGAAGCTGAGCAAGAAGGACGCGACGAAGGGAAATAGCGCGAACAAGAGAACGCCGATGATCCAGGGCGTGATGAACAGCAAACCGAACTTGGCTTCGCGTTTGCGCATGGGCGAAAGATCGCGCCAACGGGTTCGTCTGCGGCCTCGCAGCGCACTCAGCTGCGCGCCAAATGCTTGTGCCATCTTGCTTTCCCCTGAGTCGCTCCGCGCGGGTGATGATGCAGAGCGCCCAACGAGCGCCCCGCATCACAAAATTTCGCTCTAGCCGTATTCTTCCCAGAAGCTATCCAGCAGGTCCTGGATCTCCGCCTCGGCGCTTGCCAATGCGTCTGCGATGGAACTATCGCCGAAGAGCACATCTTCTAGCATGCGGTTGAGGATCTGGTTGGCTTCGGGCTGGACGGGCGCGACAGGCACCAGGTAGTCCAGCGCGGCGACGCCCAGGATAGACTCGGCGCGGGGATGCTCGACGCCGTCTTTCTCATAGCCATTGCATTCCACCAGCGGTGAGGGACGTTGCTGCTGCTGGATAAACCAGCATGCGCCATCGCCTTCGACCTCTGTGGTCAGCCATTTCACCAGTTTCCAGGCTTCGTCTGGGTGCGCGGCATTCTTGGGGATCATGTAGCCCCAGCCACCGTGCGCGCCACCACGCCGGTCGGCGCTGCCACTCGGTCCGTAGGGGATGGGAGCGACATCGTAATTCAAGGTATCGGCATGGTCTTCCAGTTGGAAGAGCGTCCACGAGCCGTTGGATTCGATCGACACCAAGCCTTGGATGAGCGGACCCTGGTCAAATTCGCCAGACATCTCCCAGAAGGCATTCAACTCTTCGATGCCATAGTTGATCTCGGTCATCGCCTGCATGAATTCGAGCGTCTCCATGCCAGCTTCGTTGTTGATGGTGATCGTGCGCAGGTCGTCGCTGATCCAGGTTTGACCGTTGGCATTCAGCCAAGCCAAGAAGGGGAAGCCGGTGGTCGCATTGGCGTTGAAACCGACTCGCTCCAAGAAGCTGCCATCGCCTACGGTGAGCGCTTCAGCCACCTCGAGCATCTCGTCCCAGGTTTCGGGGAAGCTCTCGATGCCGGCTTCGGCAAAGTGGTCGGTGTTGTACCAGGCGATCGCAAACGCGCCACCACCAGGCAGCGGCAGCAGCCAGGTCTTGCCGTTGAACTGCGTGCCAGCAAATTCAGACGGGTGGAAGATGGCGGGGTCGACACCATCGGCGGCCATGTAATCGTCCAACGGGATGATGGACTCGGTCGCCGCGAAGAAGGGCAGGTCGTGGCGGCCAAACATGGTTACATCCGGCGGATTGCCGGCCGCGATGGCAGCCAACAGATTCTGCAAGCGGTTATCCCAAGGCAGGAATACATTGTCGACGCAAATGCCCGGGTGGGCATCTTCAAAAGCAGCGACCTGATGCTCTTGCAGCGGGATGCGGTTGCCGCCCCAGTGATGCCAATAGGTGAGCGTGACATCGCCTTCGCAGTCGGGGTTCTGCGCCGAAACTGCCGAAAGCGGCAGCATCACTAGCAGCATCACAGCGACTAGCAGCAAAAGCGTGGATTTCTTGAACACGAGATTCTCCTTTCAATACGGAAATGGAATGTAAAGCAAATTGCCGATGCTTGTATTGCCAAGAGCCATCCAGGCGAAGAGACCGATGCAAACGCCCCCCTACCTGTTTGACAGGCGCGCAGGCAATTATTGAAAAATAGTATAATGCGGAGTTCGGTTGAACGCAAATATTGAATGCAACGGGCGTGATGATTTTGTGGAGATGGCATCGCTGCCCCCTCCCCACAGCCCCTTACCACCAATATGAGGGAAGGGAGCGCTACACCGTTGTGAAGTCCCTCACTCTTTTTTGAAAGCGACCCGATGCAGGGCTCGCAGCAAAATATCGCGGCTTTCTTGCAGCGCGCGCTCGGGCTTGGGCAGGCTCGGGCTTAGTTCCAGGCTGAGCGCGCCGGCATAGCCATTTTTCTGCAGCGCCAGCAAGGTAGCGTAGAGCGCTTCTTCGGTCAGGACGCCGTCCAGCAGGCTCCAGTGCAAATCGTCCAGGCCATCATTGTCATCAAAATGCACATAGCCGAGCCGGTCGCCCGCATTGACAATGACTTCGGCCGGGTCTTCTCCAGACAGCAGGATATGCCCGCTGTCGTAGAGCAGATAGAGGTTGGGGTGTCCCAGTGCGCCGATAAACGCCAGGGTCTCGCGGGCTGTCGGCAGCGCTTTGCCGGGGAAGTGCTCCAGCGCCAGTTTGATGCCCAACTGCGCCGCATGCTCCGCCAAATGCAATAGCGACTCGCCATAGCGCGACAAGCCATCTGGGCTGTCGTCTTGCCCCGGCACAACATACGCCACCTGCGCAGCAACAGCCTGGGCTTGGTCGAGAGCCTTCTGGCAATGCGCGATGGCGGCCTCGCGGGAAGATGAATCGACGCTGTCCAGAGCTGCGCCCGGCGGCAGGCCAAAGGACGCGCCCAGGCAGCTGACCCTCAAGCCGAGTTCCTGCGCCAGCCAGCGGCTTTCCAAAGTCTGCAAGTGCGTCGGTTGGATGTCGATCCAGTCGAATCCCAGCTGGCGCGCCTTGCGCAGCAGGTCGGTCTCTGTGCCGCTTAATGCCCAAAGGCAGCAGGCGATATGCATATTTGCCCTCCTGGTGGCTCTTGGCAATCATACTTGCGCTCTGTTCAATTGCAGAACATGCTGTGCGCAGGGCAAATCTATCGCGTCAAATGGTAATCCCGCTATGACCGCCCAAGTAAACAAAACTTAACACAGAGGACACAGAGGTCACAGAGGACACAGAGGAAACAGAAAGCACAGAGAAATGCTTTCAATTTAACTTTGATAGCTTGACTGGTCGGTCACGTTGCAACGAGTTTCAAGAAATGTCCTGCCTCACCAAATCAATCTCTGTGCCTCTGTGCCTCTGTGGCAAATAACCAATTATATGCAACTGCCCCGCTACCAAGAGCCCGGCATATTCCACTTTGCGCTGGCAATAGGTACAATGTCGGCTGGTTCTTGACAAAGGAAATTGCGAAAAAGGCTTATGAGCGAACGAATCGCATTGATAACCGGCGCGGGCTCGGGCATTGGCCGGGCGGCCGCCCAGGCCTTGTGGGACGCGGGCTATTCGTTGACACTGGCGGGCCGGCGCGAAAGCAGGTTGCGCGAGACATTTTCCCAAGCCGCTGTGCACGAGTCGCGGGCGCTGATTGTGCCGACGGATGTGAGCGATCGTGCCGCGGTCAGCCGCCTCTTCGCCGCTGCCCAGGCGCGCTATGGCCGCCTCGATGTGCTCTTCAACAACGCTGGCATGGGCGCGCCAGCCCTGCCGCTGGAAGACCTGACCGCAGCGAAGTGGCAGCAGGTGTTGGCGGTAAACCTGAGCGGCGCATTCTATTGCACACAAGAAGCGTTCAAACTGATGAAGGCGCAGCAGCCCTCTGGCGGGCGCATCATCAACAACGGTTCAATCTCTGCGCAGACGCCCCGCCCACATTCCGCGCCCTATACCGCCACCAAGCACGCCTTGACGGGCTTGACCAAGTCGACTGCGCTGGATGGCCGAGCGCACCAGATCGCTTGCGGCCAGATCGACATCGGCAATGCCGGCACCGACATGACCGAGCGCATGCAGCAAGGCATTTTGCAAGCCAATGGCACGTTGGCTGTCGAGCCGACCATGGATGTGCGGCATGTGGCTGACGCGGTGGTCTATATGGCGGGCCTGCCCTTGAACGCCAATGTGCTCTTCATGACTGTTATGGCAAGCGGCATGCCCTATGTGGGCAGAGGTTGAGGCATGAGCGAGCTGATTTGGCTGACAGCCACAGAACAGGCGCAATTGATCAAACGGGGCGAAGTATCGGCTCTTGAATTGCTGCAGGCGCATCTGGAGCAGATCGAGGCAGTCAACCCGCAGTTGAATGCCATCGTGACCTATTTGCCAGAGCAGGCGCTGGAGCTGGCGCGGGCGGCGGACGCGCAGCAAACCCGCGGCGCAGAGCTGGGCGTCTTGCACGGACTGCCTATCGCGCACAAAGACTTGTTCGAGACGGCCGGCATCCGCACGACCATGGGCTCGCCGGTCTTCGCCGATTATGTGCCCGAGGCGGACGACCTGGTCATCGCGCGCTTGAAAGCGGCTGGCTGCATCACGCTGGGCAAGACGAATGTGCCCGAGTTCGGCGCTGGCTCGCACACGTTCAATCCCGTCTTTGGCGCGACCAAGAATCCCTATGACCTGGCGCGGACTTGTGGCGGCAGCAGCGGTGGCGCGGCGGTGGCTTTGGCTGCTGCGATGCTGCCTATCGCCGATGGCAGCGACATGGGTGGCTCGCTGCGCAACCCGGCCAGCTTCAACAATGTGGTAGGCTTGCGGCCCACGCCCGGACGAGTGCCGCGCTATCCCAAAGCCGATGCCTGGTCTGTGCTGTCGGTGGATGGGCCGATGGGGCGCACTGTGCAAGATGTCGCGCTGATGATGTGCGCAATCGCTGGCCCCGATGCGCGTTCGCCCATCGCGCTGGAAGAGCCCGCCGCCACCTTCGCCAAAGACTTGCAGCGCGACTTTCAGGGCGCTCGCATCGCCTGGAGCCCAGACCTGGGCTGTTTGCCAGTCGAGCGCAACGTGATTGAAACGATCGAAGCGCAACTCCCCGCCTTTGCAGATATCGGCATCGCGGTCGAGCAAGCGCATCCCGACTTTGCCGACGCTTATGACATCTTCCATATGTTGCGTGCCTGGAGCTTCGAGCTGTCCTTTGCCGAGCACTTCGCCCAATATGGCGAGGAGTCTTTCAAAGAGACGATCCGCTGGAACGCCAGGCAAGGCGAGCAGCTAAGCGCCGCCCAGATCAGCCGCGCGCAGGTCAAACGCAGCGAACTCTTCCACCGCGTCCGTGAGTTTTTGGATATTTATGATTGCCTGTTGCTGCCGACTGCCCAAGTGCCGCCATTTCCTATCGAGCAAGAATATCCGCGCGAGATCAATGGCGAAAGCATGCTCACCTATATTGACTGGATGATGAGCTGCGCATTCATCACGGTGACGGGCTTGCCAGCCATTTCTGTGCCCTGTGGCTTCACGCGCGCTGGACTGCCGGTGGGATTGCAGATGGTCGGACGCCCCCGCGGCGAATTCGCGCTGTTGCAGTTGGCCTACGCTTTTCAAGAAGCCACGCGCTTCTACCTGCGCAAGCCAGCCATCGCCGATCGCGCCGGCTGATGCGCTTGCCCAGCGGAGACGGCTCGTGGAATTGACCTGGCTCACCTGGCTGCTGGCGCTGCTGCCGGTGTTGGCTGTGCTGCTGCTGATGGTCGGCTTTGGCTGGGGTGGCAGCCGCGCGGGCCTGGCCGGGTTTTTGACCGCGCTGCTGCTGGCTCTGTTCGTCTTTGGTGGCGATGCGCTGTTGGCGATTGTGGCGATCGGCAAATCGGTCTTTTTGGCTGCGGATGTGCTCTACATCGTTTGGATGGCGCTATTTTTCTACCATGTAACCAACGAAGCCGGCACTGTTGCCTTGATCGGCCGCAGCCTGCCGCGCCTGACACCCGACCGCGCTGCGCAAAGTCTGCTCATTAGCTGGATTTTTGTCTCGTTGTTGCAGGGTGTGGGTGGCTTTGGCGTGCCGGTGGCGGTGGTTGCGCCGCTGCTGGTGGGCTTGGGCTACAGCGCCACGCAATCGGTGATCATGGCTTCGCTGGGTCATGGCTGGGCGGTCACTTTTGGCTCGTTGGGCACATCGTTCGTCGCCTTGACAGCTGTAACGGGCTTGCCGGGCGAGCTGCTGGCGCACGATTCTGCGCTGGTGCTGGGCCTGGCTTGCCTCATCAGCGGGGCGCTTGTCGCCTATGTCAGCGCGGGCTGGGCTGGCTTGCTGCGTTCGCTGCCCATGCTGCTGCTGGTGGGCGCGACCATGGGGCTGACGCAATGGTTTGTCGCTGTACAGGGATTGTGGACGCTCGGCTCGACATCGGGCGCGCTGGCCGGCGCTTTTGCAGGCGTCGCCTATGTGCTTTCACCGCTGGGGCGCTCCAAGACCAAACGGGCATCGGCACAAGCCGCTTCGTCGCGCAGCCTGGTTCTGGCTTTGGCCGCATATCTGATTCTGCTGTTGCTGGCTTTTTCGATCAATCTGATCGCGCCGTTGGCAGCCTTGATGGACAGCGTCATGCTCCAGGTGCAGTTTCCAGCAGTTGCGACAAGCTATGGCTGGGAGGTGCAGGCAGAAAGCGGGCGCGGCATCAGCCTGTTTGGGCATGCTGGCGCCATTTTGTTTTATGCTGGCGCAATCGCCTTTTTGCTTTACAAACGCGCAGATTACTTCGAGCATGACGATGCCTGGCGCGTGATCTGGCGCAAGGTGAGCAAATCGGCAGTGAAATCTACCGTGTCAATCCTGGCGCTGGTGGCGATGGCCTCGCTGATGACGCACACGGGCATGACGCAGATCATCGCGCGCGGCATCAGCGAGACAGTCAGCGCGCAGGTCTATCCGCTCTTCGCGCCCTTCATCGGCACTTTGGGCGCATTCATGACGGGCAGCAACACCAACTCCAATGTTGTGTTTGGGGCGCTGCAACAAGAGACGGCGGCGCTGCTGGCTTTGAGCGTGCCGATTGTGCTGGCTGGGCAGACTGCCGGGGCGTCGCTGGGCAGTGTGCTCGCGCCAGCCAAAATCATCGTCGGCTGCAGCACGGTCGGGCTGGGCGGGCAAGAAGGACCAGTCATCAGGCGCATGCTGCTGCTGGGTTTGATACCGGTCGTGTTTGTCGCGCTGATAACATTCCTGCGTTCGGGCAGCTGAAAGCGAGGCGATTTGTGGCAGAACTGGCGCTCTTTGGCGGCGCAAAAACGCGCGAGGCGGCCTACCCGGCCTGGCCCCCGCATGACGAGCGGGATATCGAAGCGGTGACCGAGGTCGTGCGCAGCGGCAACTGGGGCGGTTTCCCCTATCCAGGCGCACAGACGCGGCGTTTTCTGGATGCCTTCAGCGCGCTGCAAGGCGGAAAATACGCGGTGGCCGTGATGAATGGCACCTTGACGATGGAAGTGGCCTTGCGCGCGGCCGGCATCGGCTGGGGCGACGAAGTCATCGTGCCAGCCTACACCTTCCAGGCGACTGCCTCTGCGCCCATGATGGCCGGCGCTGTGCCGGTCTTGGTGGATATCGACCCCAACACATTCTGCATTGATCCCGCCGCCATAGAAGCGGCCATCACACCACGAACGCGCGCAATCATCCCCGTGCATGTCGCCTCCCAGATGGCGGATATGGACGCCATCATGCGCATCGCCGCCAGGCACGATCTGGTCGTCATAGAAGACGCGGCGCACGCCCACGGCGCAGTCTGGAATGGCCGCGGCGCCGGCGCTATCGGCGACTTCGGCAGCTTCAGCATGCAGTCAACCAAGATTCTGACAGCTGGCGAAGGCGGCGTGCTGCTGTGTCAAACACAAGAACAGGCTTGGCGCGCTGCCAGCATCATCGATTGCGGACGCCCGCATGATCCTGCGGGGGAGCTGTATATGCAAGGCGGCAACTATCGCATGACCGAGTTGCAGGCGGCTCTGCTCAATGTCGGGCTGGAGCGCTTTCCCGCGCAGTCCGCCATGCGCGAAGAGCTGGCTGCCTATATGGACGAAGCCTTGAGCGAGCTGCCGGGCATCCGGGTATTGCCGCGTGACGAGCGACACCAGCGGCGCGCCCTATATTGCTATACCTTCGCCATCGAGCCAGCTGACTTCGGCGCGACCAACCGACCTGTGGCGCGGGCGCTGACGGCGGAGGGCATCCCTTGCTGGCCCGGTTACGAGCCGATGTACCGCTACGA
>JAJDZQ010000030.1 GCA_022824565.1 Anaerolineae bacterium
ACGAATAGGGCATGAAGTTGCCAGTGCCGCCGAAAGGATCATTCTCTTCATCTTCCGGGCGCTTCTTTGCTGATTGCGTATCCGCGCTGGCAGCAGGTGGCGGGGGCGGCGAGGCGCTTTGTGATGCGGGCGCGGCGGGCACTTCGGCATATTCGTTGAATGGCGATGCGGCCGACCCAGGATAGGTGTCTGCAGGAACAGCCGCAGCCCCCACGCCTTTATACCAAGCCATCAGCTCAATCTGCAGCGATTCGATGCCGCTGTTGGGCAAGCCGCCGCCATAATTGCAAACCACCGCTTTAATCTCTGCCTGGATGATCAAGGCGCTGCTTTCTACAACCTGGACAGCGCCTGCCTCTGCCGCCACGATGCCGTCGGCGAGATCTCGTACGCGCTCGCCGAGATTGGCGACCAGGGCGGGATCTCCGATAGCCGCTGGCGCAGCGAAGAACGTTGAAAGCGTCTCTTGAGTCTGGATGTCAAAACCCCAGAATTCAACCGATTGTAACTCGCCCGCGACTTGCGATGCCGCAGATATGCCACATTCACCCAAGAAATCGCTGCCCTGCGCGTGGCTCAGTTCGATAGCGAAAGAATCGTCATAATTGCTGCCTTTGACAAAATTCGACATGGTATGCAAAACAGGCGCGCCAAATTGTGGATGCATTGTGCCGCTGGGAGGCGTGCCAGCTTCGTTCCATTGCGGCGTCGCTGCGGGGTTGGCAAAGCCGCCATAGACCTGGGCGTCGGCTGGTGGCGCGTCTGCCGCTGGTTCTGCCACTTGCGAGGCATCGTCCGCTGTGGCGCGTCCGCTGACGCCGAGCAGACTGCGTCCGATTATGGTCGCAATGACAGCGCCCAGCGCTACGATGAACAAGGCGGCGATCACCTGCAGGCTGCTGATGACCAAGCCAGGATCTTCGGGAGCGGTTGCGCCCCACAGCTCATTGAAGCCGGGAATGCGCGCGATGGCATCCAGCGCTTGTCGTTCTGCCAGGGGTATCTGCACATTGGCGGCCAAGCTGCGCACGGTCGCTTGCGCTTCGGGTATTTGCTGCAAGACCAACAGGGCGTTGCCATTGTCATAGCTGATTGTCGGCGAGTGGCCCACCGCCACCATGCGCACCCACTGCTCGATGGCTTGCTGGCTCATATGACGTGGCGAAGCGCCGGTAAATTCGGTGGGGATGATGACATAGGCAACAACCAGCCCAATGATCATGCCAGTCAAGAGCAAAGCGATTGTGCTTCGCTGGGGCGCTGCAGCAGCGAGGCTTTGGATGCGGGGATTCGACCAGCTCAGCCGGCTGGATTTTTCAGCGGCGGGTGAAGCAGGGTTGGACGGCTGTGATTGGGGAGAATTGCCAGCCTGAAGACTCATGCGGGTCTACCTTTCGAGTCTGCAACAATTTTGCTGGGCAGCATTATAGGCTGGTTGCGAAATGGCAACAAACGCCAGGCGCGGCAATTTAATCCTTTTGTCGTTGTGTCTGTGTTGGCGCTGCGTTTAGCCGGTGACAGGCTCTGGCTCTGCAACTGGCTTGAGGTTGCGCGGCAGTTTCCAGGTCGTGTAGTCGCAGTCTGGATAGCGACTGCAACCATAAAATGTACGTCCCTTGCGGCTGCGTTGACGGACCACCTCGCCTCGCTGCGCATCTCCGCAAGTCGGGCACAGGTGCCCGGTGCGTTCGAGATATCGCTCGGTGTGTTTGCATTCGGGATAACGCGAACAGCCGATAAATTTGCCATAACGCGAATGCTTGACCAGCAGATCGCCCTCTTCGCAGCGGGGGCAGCCTCGGCCGACCTTTTCTGTGACATCGCGCCGCGGCATGTTCTGTTCTGCATGCTGCAGCCGTTGCTCAAAGGGAGCATAGAACTCGCCCAGCATCGGCTTCCAGGGCAGCTTGCCATTTGACACTGCATCCAGCTGGTCTTCCATGCGCGCAGTGAAGGTGTAGTCCATCTCTTCGGCGAAGAATTCCGACAGCAGTTCGCAGACGACGAAGCCCGTCTTGGTTGGTTTCAGGCGTCGTTGTTCTTGGGTCACATAATCGCGTGTCTGGATGATGCTGACCGTCGGCGCATAGGTGCTGGGCCGGCCGATGCCCTTGTCTTCCAGCTGGCGGATGAGCGTGGCTTCGGTATAGCGCGGCGGCGGCTGGGTAAAATGCTGTTCGTGCAAGATTTGCTTGCGCTGTAGCATGTCGCCCGCTGCCAGGTCTGGGAAGTCTTGTTCGGGCTCTGCGCCGGCTTTCGCGCGGCCAGAAACCGCCAGGTGCCCGCTAAATTTCAGCTTGCTCCCCGATGCGCGCAACAGGTAGGGCATGTCTTCGGGCGTCAAGCCAGCGGCGATTTCAATGCGCAAGGTATCATAGACAGCCGGCATCATCTGACTGGCCACAAAGCGTTGCCAAATCAGCTTGTAGATGGCGAGCTGCATTTTGTCGAGTTTGCCCATGAGCGACTCGGGCGTCCGCTCGATGCTGGTGGGGCGGATGGCTTCGTGAGCTTCCTGCGCGCCCTTGGCACGAGTCTTGTATTTTGGGGGCGACTTGGGCACGAATGTTTCGCCAAATTTATCCTTGATATAGCCGCGCGCCTCGTGCTGGGAGTCTCGCGAAACTTGCACGCTGTCGGTGCGCATATAGGTAATCAAGCCGATCGGTTTGTCCGCGCCGATGTCGATGCCTTCATACAACTGCTGGGCAAGGCGCATGGTGCGGCTGGCGCTCATGCCGAGGCGCGATGACGCTGCCTGCTGGAGCGTGCTGGTGGTGAAAGGCGCAGCTGGCCGCGACTGGCGAACGCCGCGTTTGACAGCCGCCACTTTGAACAGGCTGTTGCGCAGTGTGTCCACATGCGGCAGAACGGTCGCTTGACCATCCAGCGCCGGTGGCTTGCCGCTCTTGGCATCGAAGCTCAAGTTGGTAGCGCCGAATTTGATCAGGCGGGCTTTGAAAGGCGCGTCGGCTTGGTTTTGTTCTTTTGCAAGCAGCGCGTCAATCGTCCAATGTTCGACGGGCACAAAGCTGTTGATGGCTTTTTCGCGCTCGACCACCAGGCGCAGGGCGATGCTCTGCACGCGCCCGGCCGACAAGCCACTGCGGACCTTCTTCCACAACAGCGGCGACACCTGATACCCAACCAGTCGGTCCAGGATGCGCCGCGCCTGTTGGGCATCGACCAGGTCCATATTGATGTCGCGAGGGTTGGAGAATGCTGTCGCCACGGCGCTGTCGGTGATTTCATGAAAGACGACCCGTTTGATTTTGGCTTCGGGCATTTCTGCCGCAGCCACCAGGTGCCAGGCGATCGCCTCGCCTTCGCGGTCGGGGTCTGTCGCCAGATAGATTTCTTCTGCCCCGGCCGCCGCCGCTCGAAGTTCCTTGACGGTGGCGCGCTTTTCATTGGGCACGCGATATTCGGGTTCAAAGTCGTTTTCGATATCCACCGAAAGCCGGCTTTTTAGCAAATCGCGCACATGCCCCACGGATGACATCACGGTGTAGCCTTTGCCCAGGAAGCCGCCGATGGTGCGCGCTTTGGCGGGCGATTCGACGATGACGAGCTTGCCGACACGTCGGGGTTTGGCGGCGCGCTGCCCGTTGGACCTGGATTTGCCGGCGGCGCGGGATTTGGCTCGCGACTTTTTTGGGGATTTTTTTCGCTTGGGCTTGGCCACGACTTGCGGTTTGGGCAGGTTTTCGTGCGCGGGCGTATGCCCCATACGAAAGAGCGTCGTGCCGCAAACGCCACATTGCCCGCGTGTCGCTGGCGTGCCGGTGCGCGTGTATGCGGCTTGCGCAGCCTCGATTGCGCGCTTGGTTTTGCACTTCATGCAATAGGCTTGGGTTGCAACTGCCTTGGTTTCGGTCATATCCCTCTCATCCACGGCGATTCTGCTGTCTGCGTTGCATTAGAGGTATTCATTGCTGCCATTTTCGCGCAGGTAATCCACCACCTGTTTGACATCTTCGGTGCGGTCTTTGTGGCAAACCAGCAGCACATCGCCCGAGTCGACCACCACGACATCTTCCAGACCGATGGTCACCGCCAGTCGATCGCTGAAGACCAATGTGTCGCGCGTATCCAGGATGACACGGCTTTCGCGCGCTTTGCCCTTGATGCAGTTGCCAAAATTGTCTTGCGGCAAAATGTCATACAGCGATGCCCAGGTGCCGACATCGCTCCAGCCGATATCGATGGGGATGACGGCGATATTGTCCGCTTTTTCCATGATGGCGAAGTCGATCGACAAAGTCGGCATCGTCTCCCAGATATCGCGCAATTTTGTCTGATAATCGGGCGACTGGCTGACCGACTGCAGATAGGCGCACATGGCGTACATGCCCGGCTGGTGTCGCTCGAGGTCTTGCATAGCCCGGTCGACGCGCCAAATGAACATGCCAGAGTTCCAGCTATATTCGCCCGCCGCCAGAAAATGCGTCGCCCGCACGATATCCGGTTTTTCGGTGAAGCGGCGGCTCATGTATACCGGGAAACCGCGACATTCGCCCAGGGACTGACCCTGTTGGATATATCCAAAGCCGGTTGACGGGTGCGAAGGCGCCATGCCCAGCGTGACAATTCTGCCAGCCTGCGCCAGTTGCCAGGCCGCGCCCAGCACAGCGCAGAATTTGTCGCGTTGGCTGATGTGGTGGTCGGCGGTCAAGATGGCGACAGTCGCGTCTGGATCGCGCTGCTGGATGACGCTTAGGGCCAGCGCCAGCGCCGGGGCAGTATTTTTGGGGTAGGGTTCGATTATGAAGTTTTCGCGTGGGATATCTGGCGCTTCGGCTTGCAGCTGTTCGGCATATTGCGCGCCGGTGACCACAAAGATATCTGCTGGCGAGAAGAGCGGACGAATGCGCTCGATGCTGGTGAGAAACATGCTGTGGTCGTCGATGAGCGGCAGCAGCTGCTTGGGCATGTCGGCGCGGCTGAGGGGCCACAGGCGTGTGCCTCTGCCACCGGCGGCTATCAGCGCATAATAGCTTTTCATTGCCTCGACCTTTTTATGTTGCGGTTGCGCGCGCGGCAGTATTGCATAGCGCCAGCGCTCTCGACAAGCCCTTTTAATTCCAGCAGCGCCAATGTGCCAGAAACAGTGGCGGCGGGGAGTCGAGTCTCGCGGACAATTTCATCGACATGGATTGGCTCGCTATCCAGCTGCGCCAGGATCGCGCTTTCTGTCTCGTCGGCTGGCTGGATTTGTTCTGCCTGCTGTTGTGCCTGCGCTGCTTGGAATGTGATGTTCAGGGTCTCCAGGATATCGCGGGCATCCATGACCAGCATCGCGCCATCTTGGATCAGCCGGTTGCAGCCGCGCCCGTTGACATTGTAATAGCTGTGCGGCACGGCGAAGACATCCCGCCCTTGCGCCAGGGCATGATCGGCGGTATTCAGCGCGCCGCTGCGTTCTGGCGCTTCGGCCACGAGCACGCCATGCGATAGCCCGCTGATGATGCGGTTGCGCTGGGTGAAGTTTGTGCGCAAAGGGGGCGAGCCAACCGGCAGCTCGCTGATAATCGCCCCGTTTTCCATTATCTCTGCGGCAATTTCTGTGTTTTCGCGCGGATAGATGATATCGATGCCCGCCCCCATGACAGCGATCGTGCGCCCGCCGGCTGCCAATGCGCCACGATGCGCCGCCGCGTCGATGCCATGCGCCAAGCCTGACACAATCGTGATGCCGTGCCGCGCAAGCTCCTGCGCCAGCTCGTTGGCCGCATCCCAGCCACTTTTGCTGGCTTTGCGCGTGCCGACCACGCCCAGGCACAGGTCGTCATCGGCCATGAGCTGTCCGCGAGCATAGAGCAGCAGCGGGCGATCGTCCAGGCGGCGCAGCAGGGCAGGATAGGCAGCGTCGTCCTGGGTTAGCAAGCTCGCTCCAGCCGCCGCGACCTTGTCCAACTCGCGCTGGAGGTCGATTTTTCGGCGCGCGGCACAAAAGCTACTCAACATGTTCTTCGGCAGGGGCAGTCGCAGCATAGCGGCGTCTGTCTCCCGCCACAGCGCTTCTGGCGTTGGAAAATGCGCCAACAGCCTCGACAGCTTGACGATGCCAAAATCGGGCAACAGATGTAAGCCCAGCCAATAGCGGTGCTGTGGATTATCGCGCATGAAGTTTCATCTTGGTGATGAAGTCGCAAGAAAGCATATCAGCGAGGGCAATTCGCTGTCAAGGCGGACGCTGGTTTAGCTTTGGGCAATCGCCTCAAAATGTAACTTAATGCAAGGAAGTTGTCTCTAATGCTTTACCACCGAGTTCACCGAGTACATTTGAGTACAGCGAGAGGAAAGTGAATGTTTTGCGTTGTGTCGATGCGACTTGCACAGCAAAATCAGACATCTAAAGATCTTCTGTAGTCCAGCGGCTAATAATCCGCGCCACAGTTGCACAAAGCGCCGCATCTATACACAGATCCGCAATCAATCACTCGGTGCGCTCATGTTTTGCTGGTGTACTCGGTGGTAAAAGCTTTTGATGCGATTGCCATGTGGTTTAGCGCTGGGCGAGCAGGCCTTCGGGCAAGGTCATGTTGATGACGCCGCTTTCAAAATCAATTTGGTCTATCGTCTCGTCGTGCGCGGGAATGAGCAGCTCGCCATGGTCGGCGCTTTCGACAATATAGACATCGTTGGCGCCGGTTTCAAGCACAGTGCGGATGCGTCCAATCTCGCTGCCATCGGCCACAACCAGCAGACCAATCAACTGAAACAGGAAGTATTCGCCTGCGTTCAGCGGCGGCAACTGTTCAATATCGCAATATACGAGCTTGCCACGCAATTCCTCGGCTCGTTCGCGGCGATCGCAGCCGGCCAGCGAGAGCAGGATATAGGCTTTGTTAAAGCGAACTTGTGTCACATCAATGCGCGCGCGCACCGGGCTGGCAGCGCTGTCGGCCAGGTAGATGTATTTCAGCTTTTTGAGCGCTTGCGGGTCGTGGCTGAGCACGCGCATGCGTAATTCGCCACGAACGCCGTGCGGGCGCAAAATCTCGCCGATGACCAGTTGTCGCGGCTCTGGCGTGTTTGTCACGATCGCTTATTCGATTTCCAGGCTAACGCGCCGCTGTCGTTCGCGTCCGCGCTCGTTCTGTTCGGGGATGGCACGCAGCAGGGCGCGGATGGAATTGGCCACGCGGCCGTTGCGCCCGATGACCCGTCCCATATCGCCCGGGGCGACCGACAACACAAGCAGGACATTGCGGCTGGTGTCTTTGCGATTCACGCGCACCTGGTCGGGGTGACTGACCAGGTTTTCGGCGATGTATTGTACCAGTTGCTCTTCCATGCCAGGCGACCTTTCTACCCTAGCTTTCAGTGTCGGCGCTCATGCGAGCGGCTTCGCGCGCTTTGATCTTGCTCTCGCCGTCGCTGGGAGCAGGATAGTTGGTCTTGGGGCTGGGCAGTGGCGGCCGGGTTTCTTCGGCTTCGCGCACCAGGTCTGCCATGCTTTCGCCAGCACGCAGCCGTTCAAAACGCGCCCAGGTGCCTGTGTGCACCAGCAGTCGGCGGACGGCATCGCTGGGTTGCGCGCCAACCGAAAGCCAATACAAGGCGCGGTCTTCTTCAATGATTTCTGTGGCGGGCTGCGTGCGCGGGTTGAAATGCCCGATATTTTCCAGGTAGCTGCCGTTACGAGCCTTGCGCTGATCGATGACGACGATGCGGTAGCTGGGCTGGCGCTTGAGACCCTGGCGGCGTAGACGAATGCGAACCATGTGTATTCTCCTGCTAAATTAGGCGGTCAAGCCGGGGATCTTGGGTAGCTTCCCGCGGCTGATTTGATTCATGAGGCGGCTCATCTGGCGGAATTGCTTGAGCAGTTCGTTGACTTCGCTGACTTCCACACCGCTGCCGGCGGCGATGCGCTTCTTGCGGCTGGCTTTCAATATGCGCGGATGCCGACGTTCCTGCGGCGTCATGGAATTGATGATCGCCTCGACCTTGCGGACGCGCTTTTCCATATCATCGCTGTTGATTTCGGCTTGCGTTTGCAACTTGGACATGCCGGGGATCATGCCCATGACCTTGCCCAGCGGTCCCATGCGGCGGATCTTCTGCAGCTGCTCGAGGAAGTCTTGCAAAGTAAACTCATTCTTCATGATTTTGCTTTGCAGGCGCAGCGCTTCTTCTTCTTCGTAGAGCGTCTCGGTCTTTTCGATCAGCGACATGATATCGCCCATGCCGAGGATGCGTTGGGCGATGCGGTCGGGGTGGAATAATTCGAGGGTATCGGCGCTGACTTTTTCGCCAGTTCCCATGTATTTGATAGGCACGCCGGTCACCGCGCGCATCGACAAGGCTGCGCCGCCGCGGGCATCGCCATCAACCCGCGTGAGAATCAAGCCAGAAATGCCTAGGCTTTCGTTGAAGCCGCGCGCGATATTGACTGCTTCTTGCCCGGTCATGGCATCGGCGACCAACAAAATCTCCGCAGGCGAGGAGATGCGTTTGATCTCCTCCAATTCTTCCATCTTGGTGTCATCAATTTGCAGACGACCGGCCGTGTCAATCAAGACGATATCGGCTTTGTTTTCGCGCGCTTGTTTGAGCCCGCGCCTTACGATATTGGGCGGCGTATCGCGGGTGCCTTCTTCGTAATAGGGCACGCCGATCTGCTTTGCCAGTGTAACCAACTGGTCGACGGCGGCGGGGCGATAGGTATCGGCAGCCAGCAGCAAGGGCTTGCGGCCGCTGGAGCGCAGGTGCAGGGCGAGTTTGGCTGTGTTGGTTGTTTTGCCAGCGCCTTGCAGGCCAACCATCATGATGACATGCGGAGAAGAGCTGCCGCTGAAACTGAGACGACCGGCTTCGCCAAGCATATCCACCATTTCTTCGTGGATAATCTTGACGACTTGCTCGCTGGGCTTCAGCGCCTTGTGCACTTCTTCGCCCAGGGCGCGCTGACGGACCTGCTTGATGAAGTCTTTGACGATGGGCAGCGCGACATCCGCCTCGAGCAGCGCCATCCGCACCTCGCGCATGACGGCTTTGACATCGGCTTCTTTGACGGTGCCGCCCTTGCGCAAGCCTTCAAAGGCAGTATCCAGTCTTTGGGTCAGAGAATCGAACATATGCCTCGCTTCGGCGAATTGCGACAAGGCAGTCTACAGGTTGGCTCGACAGTTGTCAAGATTGGGCTTTGCCTATGCGCACGCCGCGCAGCATCGACAGCGCCGCCAACAGCCCCAGCAAGCCCGCCAGAGCGCCGATGATGACGAAGTCGCCGCCGCTGATTTGGTATAGGTACGCGCCCAGCGCCGCGCCGACAACCCTGCCCAGCGAATGCGCGCCCTGGTTTGCCGACATCATCACCGCGCGCGCATCGGGCATGACTTCGGTGAACAAGGGCAGCGCCGAAACGATGGATGTCTCGATGCTGACGAACAGGACAAATATGCCCAGCATGGCCAGAGGCAGGCTGAATGACAAACTGGGGATGAGGAAAAAGCAGACCGCGGCGATCAACATGCCAGTCGTGGCGGTGCGTTTTGTGCCCAGCCGGTCGGCCAGCGCGATGACGATGAATTCGCCCACGATCTCGGCGATAGCGATGAGGATGGTCAGTGCGCCCAGCGCCGTCAGCATCAAGTCGAACGAGTCTTCCATCCACAAGCCATAATTGATGAAGAAGGTCTCGTGGGCGGCGGTCAGGCACAGCGAAAACAGCAAGGCAAACATGGCAGGCGGGTGGCGGCTGACGCGGCGCATGGCGGTCAACGGATTGATGACACGGATGCGATCGTGCCGATGCTGCGGGTCATCGTCGGCTTCCACAAACAGCCACACAGCCAAAGTTCCCAAGCCCTGCAAGCCAGCCACGAACAGGAATACGGCTTGCAGGCTGCTGGCTTCCAGCAGGAATCCGGCGACAGGCGCGGCGATGACCAGTGAAAGCGCCCAGCTCAATTCGGCGAATCCCATCACGCGCGCGCGGCGACTGAAAGGAATGACATCGCCGAGATAGGCCTGGAAGGTCGGGTCATAGATGATCTTGCCCACACCCAGCGCAAACATCACCAGCACAAACACGCCCCACTCGGCAAAGAGCGCGCCCAACAGACTCATGGCAGTCATCATCAGCAGCGCGCCGACCATGACCGTTTTGCGACCAAAATGCTCGGATAACGTGCCCAACAAGGGACTGAGCAGACCGGCGCTGTTGGTCAAGGCGATGACATTCTGTACGCTGACGGCGGATACATCAAAAGCGCCGCCGATCGCCGATACAAAGGGATAGGCGAAGCGTTTGCTGACATTGATGACCAGCCGCGCAAAAACGATTGCCAGGATCGAGCGGATGACCCCGCTGTCAAATTGGCGGTCGGTCGTCGCTGGTTCAGCCGTCATGCTGCAGCATCCTCTTGCAGGCTGGCGCGAAGTCGGTCAGGCGCTGGTATCCGCGGGAAAAGTCGGCTGCGCGCGAACCGACAACGACTGTGGGCACGGCATTGAGCGTGTGCCGGCGCGTGCTCAAGTCTTCCAGATTGCCGTGGTCGCTGGTGATAACGATCAAGCCGGCGGCATCATCCCAAGCCTCGAGCAAACCGCCCAGCACCGCATCAAACCGTTCCAGCAAATCTACAGCCTGCGCCAAGGTCCCGCGATGCCCGATGCGGTCGGTCAGCCAGTGGGAGTGGAATGCGAAGTCATAGCTTCCAGACAGCTTCGCCAACAATCGCCCGGCGTCTGCGGGGCTGTAGCCGGGCAGATCGCCCAGCTGCAGGTGTCGCCGCCAGCCCTCGGTCGTCCATTCAGCCGTCAATGCGCGCTGCCGCCGGATATCATCAATGCCAAAGTGCGCGCCATTCGCCACAAAATCTGCCAGTTGGATGCTGGAACGTAGTGTCTTGCCGCGTTGCCAGTCTCTCTGCAGTCGCGCTGGATAGGCAGTCAAGAGCCTGGCCGATCTGCCGCTAGATCGCAGCTGCCGGAAGAGGCTGTGCTGGCTGATGATAGAACGGGTCGTGGCATCCGGTTTTGGGCCATAGTGCCGCCCCAGCTTTTTCGGCACATTCACGCCTGTCAGCAGCGCCGCCTGCCCGCTGCCGCTTTGGGGGCGCCCCGCCACATCCAGCCGCGCATCGGCAGGCATGAAGATGGCGCGTTGGCTCTGTTGCAGGCCCGTGCGCGCCAACCAGCGCCGTCCCTTGCTCAAGCTGTGCATGTTGGGCGTTTTGGCAACAGCGAAGGGGTTGTGCTGCGGGTCGTCCTCGCCCAAACCGATGCCATCCAGAAACAGGGTCAAAATGCGCATCGGCAGCTTAGCGATGGGCGAGCAGGAAAGGGTTGGTCCGGCGCTCCCGCCCGATAGTCGTTTCTGTCATGTGGCCGGGCAGCACACGCACGCGATCGTCCAGCGGCATCAGCCTGTCCAGGATGGAGCGCATCAACAGCGCGTGGTCGCCGCCGGGCAAGTCGGTACGGCCTATGCTGCCAGCAAAGAGCGTATCGCCGCTGAAGAGAATCCCGGCTTTTTCCATGAGCAAGCTGATGTGGCCGGGCGCGTGCCCGGGCGTATACAGGCACTTCAATTCAAGGCTGTCCAAAATGATCGTTTCGTTATCGTCCAGCAGGCCGTCTGGTTCGGGCGGCGCGGGCAGATTGCCCAGGCCGAAGCACAGCCCTTGCATGGGCACTTCTCGCAGCAGGGGCGGGGTCTCTTTGTGCGCGAAGAAAGGGATGCGCAATTGTTTCTTGAGCGCGCCAGCCGCCAGCACATGATCGAGGTGGGCGTGCGTGGCGACCATCATCTGTATGCTCCAGCCAGCGTCTGCAGCGGCCGCCAGGATGAGATCGGCGCTGTCGACCGGATCAATCAGCAGGGCGTTCTTGGTCGCGGTGTCCGCCACCAGATAGGCATTGGTAGCAAATGCGCCCAGAGTCAGCGACTTGATAGCGAATGGCATGCGCTTCCTTTCTTATTGCGAGCGCCCCAGCATGTTGCGCAGTTCCGCTACTTCTTGCATCTTTAGCGCGAAAGCTGCCAGCACGAACGCCGCCAGCCCCAGCAGCCCCTCGCAAGCCAGCCGCGCCAGGGTCATGGTGAAGCCGCGCTCGGGCAAGGCGACTGTCCACAGCGCATCTGCGCAGACGATCACAGCCGCCATAATCAACGAAGCGACCAGTGTTTTCATCAGTGTGCGCGTCAGTTCATTCTCGTGCGCGCCTCGCCAGCGCCGCCGCAAGATAAGCAGCAGCGACAGCACCTCGAACATGACGCCCAGCGAATTTGCCAGCGCCAAACCGCTCACATTGCCGATCTCGGTTCGCAAGCCCAGCCATGGCCACGAGCGCGCCACCGCATTGCCAAAGCCGGCCGCATCGACAAGAGCGACTTCGCTCAAGACCAAGGCACCCACAAAGTTGATCAGAGCGCCAGCCAGAGCGGCGAAGAGCGGCGTCAACGTGTCTTTGTCGGCATAAAAGCTGCGCGCGATCACCTCCAGCGCCGCATGCACGATCAAGCCCAGCGTGAACATGCTCAGGGTGCTGTAGACCAGCGCCGAAGCCGATGCGTCAAACGCGCCGCGCTCCAGCAGGCTGATGAGGGGCCTGCCCAACACAAGCAGGGCGACAGCCGATGGTATGCTGCACACCAGGATGAAGCGCAACGCCCCCGACATGGCCGAGCGCTTGCCAGGCAAGTCGTCCATCTCGCTCAGCGCGGCCAAGGTCGGAAAGATGACGATGCCCATGGCCGTGCCGATCAGTGTCTGCGGGATCTGCATCAAGCGCCAGCCCCAATCCAGCGCGCTGACGGAGCCACTGCCCAGGCGCGAGGCGATATTGTTCATCACCAGGAAGTTCAGGCTAAATACGCCCAGCCCGCCTATGCGTGGCAGCATCAACCAGATAACCCGCCACAGCTGTGGATTGCTCAAGCCCAGCTCGGGCCGCCAGCGCATTTTGTAGCGAGCCAGACCCGGCAGCTGGACCCCAAAGTGCAAAGCCGCGCCGATGACCGCGCCCCAGGCAATGCCATGCACGCCAAATATCGGCAGCAGGAAAAGCACGCCGAATAATATGCCCACATCGAACATGATGGGCGCCAAAGCCGGCAGTAGAAAATGCTGATGCGAATTAAGGATGCCGCTAAAGATGCCACTGACGGAAAAAATGATCGTGCTCAGCAGCAAAATGCGCATCATGTCGATGGTGTTTTGCGCCGTCTGCGCATCAAAGCCCGGCGCGACCAGCACCCGCACCAGCCAGGGCGCAGACAAAAACACCAGCGCGCTCATCAACAGCGCCAGCGTGAAGATGGAGTTCATCAGGTTGCTGGATAAACGCCAGGCTGCCTCGGGCTGTCCCCTGGCGAGCATGCCGCTGAAGACAGGAATGAACGCATGCGTCAGCGCGCCGCCGGAGATCAAAATGACGATCAGCTCGGGGATGCGGTTGGCTGCGACATAGGCGTCCAGTTCGCTGCCCACCCCAAATGTCTGGGCAATGAGTAGCGTCTGCACCAGGCTGATGAGCTTGGCCGCGCCGAAAGCCAGCATAACGGTCACGGTCGAACGGGCGATGCGCCGATTTCGTCCCAGGGCTGTCGTGCTGTCCGCTATGCTGGTCACTGGCTTAGGCTGTCCAACGCTTGTCGCGCCGCTTCAAAATTGGGGTTGTAACCCAAAGCGCGCCGATATGCCGAGGCTGCCTGTTGGTGCTGGGCTTGCGCCGCATAGACGCGTCCGCGCCAATAATAAGTTTCTTCCAGCTCCGGGGCGGTGTTCTGGTTGTGAGCGGCCAGGGTCAATACATCGTCATAGCGGCCGACGGCAAAATATGCTGCGAATGCGCCATGTTGATACCACATCATGCGCCAGGGCAGCCGGCCGGTGCTGGTCGCCTGGTCAAAGGCCGCCGCTGCTTCTTGATGCCGCCCCAGCGCCACCAGCGAGCTGCCCATATTGAACCAGGCGAAGGCATCTTGTGGATTGTTGCGCGCCTCGTTTTGCGCTGTCTCGAAAGCGATTTGCGCCGCAGCTGCCTCGTCCCAATGTTTCGCCAAAATGTTGCGAAGCAATGCCTCGCGCTCGGGATGATAAACGACGATGAATGTTCGGTTGAACGCGCGCCAATCGTTGTCGACGCGGGCATAGCTTTCGGTTATGCCGTTGGCATCGGGACCAACGCCCAGAAAGCTGTCATAGAAATAGAAAAGCTGGAGGGCATCGTCATAGGCGACAACCACACGATAATGACCGATCCAGTCGTAGCCTTCGAACATGGCGGCGGTTTCAATCACGGTCGGGAAGCCGTTCGCCACGAGCCGCTTCAACAAATCCAGCGAACCGCCCACGCGCACGATCGCTTCGACAAAACTCTGCTCGCGCACAAAGCTGGCCAACTCATGCGGGCTGACATTCTTGTCTTCGCGATTCGGCTTCAGGATGTCGCCAGCGTAGGCTTGGGGCTGTCGCCAGCCGTGAAAACTGAGCGCCATGGTGATGGTCGCGGGACCGCAATTGTTCCAGGTCTGCTGCTGGTGCAAGACGCCATCAATGCGCGCGCTGGCCGGCAAAA
The DNA here is from genome assembly GCA_022824565.1 of Anaerolineae bacterium. GTDB lineage: Bacteria > Chloroflexota > Anaerolineae > Aggregatilineales > Phototrophicaceae > UBA6055. Next base: position 14,539 of record JAJDZQ010000030.1, read on the forward strand.
AATCCACTGGCGGCACAGGCGAAGGCGGCGAAGCAGGTGGAGAGGCGGTCGCTGTGGGCGGGCTGATGACGGTGGGAAGGGCGGTGGCTGTGGCGGGGATAGGCGTTGGCGGCGCAGTCTCCACAATGATAATCGGGGCGGTTGTTTTGGTCGGCGGCGCAGGTTCCAGCGGCAGCTCCAACAGAGACAGCGCTTCGGCTTCATCAACTGGCGCGGCGCTTGTCGGGAATACACCACCGGCTGGGGTCGGCCTGCGCAAGATGTTCATAAATGGCAGTTGGTCGATGATGCGCTGCTGCTGCGCAGGCTTCAAAATCTCACGAAAGCCAAACACGGCGAAGGCGCTGCCCAGCACAAAGGCGAGGAAAATCAGCACGATGCCCCAAAACAGCCAGCGAGGTGGCGCGCGCAAGCCTTCGTCGCGGCGCAGGCTGGTGCGAGGGCTGGGCTGGGTGTCATACAGGCTGCGCACAGTTGTCGGCTCGCTACTCTGCCATATCGACAATATAGCACAGGGACGACAAAAATTCAGCGGCGGCGACCTAGCGGACCGGGCAAACGCATTGGATTGTTTGTTTCCCACAGCGGCACACAGGCACAGAGATTGATTTGCTAAGGCAGGAAGAACTCTGAATCTTCGTTGTAATGAGGGCGGACCCTCACACACGCAAAGTCAAATTGAATGCTTTCTCTGTGTTCTCTGCGCTCTCTATGCTCTCTGTGTTGAGTTTTGTTACTACGGCGCTGTCATAGCGATACTGTTTTGATGCGCTTGCCATGAGCTAGCGGCGGCTGCGCGCGTCCAGGAAAGATTGCAGAATGACGCAGGCGGCCAGGTCATCAATCGGCTCGTTAGCGCGCCGTTTCAACATCCTCGCCATGTTCCGCGCCTCTTCGCTGGTCAGATATTCGCTGACCTCGTGCACAGGCAGGTCAATCGCATCCCGCAACTTTGTGATCCAGTCGCGCACGATTGCAGCCTGCGTGACGAGGCCGGGCGGCGCATTGGGATTGACCGGCACGCCGACCACAACAGCCACAGCCCTCTCTCGCATGGCAATTGCGGCGATGGCGGCAAAATCCTGGTTGACGCCGTGGCTTTGCAAAATCGTCAGCTCGCGCGCGCCGATGCCCAAGCCGTCGCTGATCGCCAGACCAATGCGCTTTTCTCCATAGTCGATACCCAGCAGACGCCCGCTCATGAAGCGGCCTGAACTTCGATGTGAATGCGGATGGGCAAAAGCGGCATGCGCCCGAATCCACGCGGATGTATGCTGAGTTGTGGTGGAGGCTGTTGTACAAAAGCCCGGTTATCGCGCAAGATGGTCTGCGCCGCGTCCAGGTCTGCGCCAGCCAGTTGCTCGCGCAGGGCAGCGGCATCCAAAGTAGCCAGCGCCATGCCTCTGCCACGCGCCGTGAAGCGAATCTGCTCTTTGGCGCGCGACAGATTGAATGCGCCGCGTTCGTAAGCCAACGTATCGCTCATGAGTGTCATTTCGGGGGGCACAGTCGCCTCCAACTGCGCCAGCACGATTTGCCGCGCCAGCCTCTCGTCCACCGCCAGCGCCGAAACCACCGCGCGCATGGTCAACGACAATTCGCCGGTTGCCTCACCGACCACAGCGGAATAATCCAGCCAGTCTTTGTTTTCTTCGGCGATTTGCAGCGACTCGATGATGATGACCTGGTCCTGCGCCAAACCGGCGCGCATGCGTTCGTAGGCCAGCGATTGCAATTGCAGCCGCGCGATATCCAGCAGACGCGTTCTGTCCGCAGCTGCGACGACCTTGACGCTGCGATCGTTCCCGCCGGCCGTGGGCGAAAGATTGATGACCGACACCTGTTCTGCCAGAGGACCGACGACCCTGTTAATCGCGCGGGACCCTACATTGCCGATGCTGCCGCCAAAGCCTTCTGTCGCGACTACCGCTGCATCCAGGCTGCTTTCGATGCCAGCGGGCAGGACCACACTGGCGCTTGTTTGGAACAGAATGGCTGCTCCCGCGCTGGTGCCCAGGGTCGTACCAGCCGGGATATCAACAGGCTGATTGCCAAGGTTGGTGAATGTCACAGCGCCGATTGCGAAATCGCCTTCTAGCCATTGCGTGCCGCTGCTGGGGATGCTCGCGCTGGTTTGCATGGTTTCGCGCAGCGGGAGCGCCGGGATCAACGCTCGTTGGCGATCGACAGACTCGGCTTTGCGGTCGGCAGTGACTTCGACCTCAACCGCCACCTGCTCGCTGCGCAGCCGAACGCGCACCACCGCGCCGGGCGCAATGACATAAGCCAGCGCGCCGATGACCGCGCACAAGAGCAGGATGACGGCGGCGCGCACAATCTGGATGCGCCATTGGGTATGTTCTCGGGGGCTTGCCAACCTGTCGGCGATCCAGGCCAGGTCGCCGGGCTGCAAGTCGGCGCGCGGACGATGATAACGAGGCAGAAAGACTTTGTTGCGGCTGCGTTTCCACCGTTGATTTTGGCTGGCTTCAATGCTCTCGAAGCAACTGATGTTCAGTTCGGCGGCAAGCGCTCGCAAATCGTCAGCATGCGCGACTATCGCCAGTTGGATGGCATTTCGGTCGGCTTCTCGCTGGATCAACACCAGGTCGAGCCGCCGTCTGAGCTTGTCGCAGTCGTCCGTCCAGATCAGAACGACGCGCCTTCCGCGCAGCTGCGACAACCGGGCGCGTATGCTGGAGAGGGTGTCGTTGGGCGCGAGCTGCAGCTGCTCAATTGTGGAGGACATCGACCCGGCCTGCGCAAATCGTTAGCTGCTGGCGATCAATTCACGGGCTTTCTGCAGCGCTCCGGCGATTTTGCTGCTGTCGCGTCCGCCAGCTTGCGCCATCTGCGGGCGTCCGCCACCGCCACCACCCACCACGCGGGCGATTGGTTTGATCAAGTCGCCGGCGCGCGTGCCTTCTTTCACCAGCGCATCAGAGACAGCCACGATGATCTGGGGCTTGCCGCCATGGTCGCTTGCCAGCACCAATACGCCACGGTCGACGCGGTTGCGGAACCAGTCGGCCATATCGCGCATGGCCGCCATGGGCGTGTTGTCCAGCTGCGCCAGCAAAGCCTGCACCCCGTTCAGGGACTCCAACTTGCCGCTCAACAAGTCATCGAAGTCGCTCTTCGCCAGCTTGCGCCGCAAAGCTTCGTTGTCACGGCGCGCGGCAGCCAACTCAGCTTGCAAGGCTGCCAGGCGCTCCAAGGCTTGTTCTGGCGCAGCGCCCAGCTGCTCGACCATGTTTTGCAGCGCGCCCAGCTTGTCCGCGAGGTAGTGGGCGGCGGCATGCCCGGTCAAGGCTTCGACTCGGCGGATGCCAGCGCTGACACTGCCCTCGCTGGTGAAGACGAAGCTGCCGATTTCGGCTGTATGGGCGACATGCGCGCCACCGCACAATTCGTAGCTGTATGCTCCTGCCGCCGATTCGATGGCGACGGTGCGAACCTGGTCGCCATATTTCTCGCCAAAGAGCGCCATTGCGCCTTCTCGCCGGGCTGTCTCCAGCGCTTTGACCTGCGCGCGCACGCCATAGTTATCCACGATGACGCCATTGATTTCGGCGGAGATGGCAGCCAACTGAGCGGGCTCGACTTTTTCATGATGCGAAAAATCGAAGCGCAGCCGCTGTGGCGCGACCAGCGAACCCTTTTGTTGCACATGCGCGCCCAGGTGATTGCGCAGCGCGGCATGCAGCAAATGCGTGGCGGTGTGATTGCGGATGATCTCGCTGCGGCGCCGACGGTCGATGCTGGCTGTTGCGCGGTCGCCGGTGGTCGGCAGGCCTTCCACCACCTCGCCTGTGTGCACAACCAGCCCTGCAACGGGTTGCTTCATGGCGTCTACATCGATCACCCAGTTGCCACCTGCGCCCATTATGGGACCGCTATCGCTGACTTGACCACCAGATTCAACATAAAAGTTCGTGGCTTTCAAGATGACTTCGACCGTGTCGCCAGCAATTGCGTTCTCTACTTGCTGGCCATCCTTCAAAAGGGCGAGGACAACTGTCTCGACTGGCGCATCGCTGTAGGGAGCATAGGCCACGCCTGCGCCGGGCAGTTTGCCATCCGCCTGCAACTGTGCCAGCAAGGCGGCATACTGCTCGCCCGACTCGATTTCTCCCATGGCTCGTCCGCCGCCACTGATGCGCGCGTGCTCCGCTTCTGCCGCTATGAAGCCGGCTTCATCAATCGTAAAGCCGCGCTCTTCGACGACATCGCGGCTTACCTGGAAGGGCAAGCCCAAGGTCGCTTTCAGATAAAATGCTCTTTCGCCAGACAGCTCGCCGCCCTCGTCTAGCTGCTCCAGCAGGCTGTCGAGCTCGTTCAAGCCGCGCTGCATGGTGCGGTGGAAGCGCTCTTCTTCCAACGTGATGATGTGTTTGATGTTGTCGGCCTGTTCCAGCAGCTCGCTGTAATGCTCGCCCATGTTGTCGATGACGGCTTGCGCAATTTCCGCCAGGAAAGGACGGTCGAAACCCAGCTTGCTGCCAAAACGAGCTGCCCGCCGGATGACGATGCGGGGAATGGCAGCGCGTCCCTTGGCGCCGGGCAAAACGCCGTCGCTAATGAGAAAAACCGCCGCGCGCGCATGATCGGCAATGACGCGGTAGGGCACGATATTGGCATCGCGCTGGGCATCGCTGTGCCCGGTCAATTCTTGTGCGCGCCGGATGATGGGCATGAACAGGTCGGTTTCATAGTTGGCAGACACGCCCTGCAATACCGAAACAATGCGCTCCAAGCCCAAGCCTGTGTCTACGCCCGGCGCTGGCAACGGCACATCGTACAACCCGCTGTGCTGTGGATCGGCCTGCTGGCGATTGAACTGCATGAAGACCAAATTCCAGATTTCCAGGAATCGTTCATCTTCGGCTTGCAGCTGGGTGATGATTTCGTCTTCGCCGAGCTGGGGCTGTTTGTCCCAATGGATCTCGGAAGTGGGACCACAGGGACCCGTATCAGCCATCTGCCAGAAGTTGGTATCGGGACCCATGCGGGCGACTCGTTTGGGGTCGATTCCCAGGTCGTCCACCCAGGCGCGGTAGGCTTCGTCGTCCTGTTCATAGACGGTGTATACCAGTCGCTCGGGCGGCAATTCAAACACCTGGGTCAGCAGGGTATAGGCATAGCGAATCGCGTCTCGCTTGAAATAATCGCCGAAGCTGAAATTGCCCAGCATCTCGAAGAAGGTGTGGTGGCGCAGCGAGGGACCGACATTTTCCAGGTCGTTGTGCTTGCCACTGACGCGCATGCACTTTTGCGAGGTGGCGGCGCGGCTATACTTGCGTTTGTCCAGCCCCAGAAAGACATCTTTGAACTGCACCATGCCCGCATTGACGAAGAGCAGCGTCGGGTCGTCCGCGGGCACCAGCGATGACGATGCGACCGGACGGTGATTCATCTCTTCAAAGAAATCGAGAAAGGCTTGCCTGACTTCGGCGCTGCTCATGTGTTTCATGACTGCATCCCCACGGTTGCGCGCTGCGCGGCGATTATAGAGGGCGCTACCCAGCATCAACAAGGGCGCATCGCTGTGTTATACTGGCGCTGTTGCGACCTGCGGAGGGCGAACATTGATGGCGATGACGACGACCGAAGAGCAAATTGAAGTCTTGATGTCGGGCACGGCTTATGGCGACCCCGAAACGCGCGAGAATATGCGCCGCGACCTGCATGCGCGCCTGCTGGAATGCGAGCGGGAAGGGCGGCCCCTGCGCGTCTATTGTGGCTATGACCCGCGCACATCCGACCTGCACCTGGGGCATACCATCACGATGCGCAAGCTGCGGCAATTTCAAGATTTTGGGCACGATGTAACCTTCCTGGTCGGCACCTTCACCAGTCTCATCGGCGATCCATCCGACAAGGACAGCGCGCGCGATCAACTAACCATGCGCAATGTCGAAGACAATGCCCGCACCTATGCCGAGCAGGCTTTCAAGATTCTCGACCAAGAAAAGACGCGGGTCCGCCGCAATGACGAATGGCTGGCGCCGCTGGACTTCGCCGATATCATTCGCCTGGCCAGCCACTTCACCGTGCAGCAATTCATGGCGCGCGAGAACTTCTCCAAGCGCATCGAAGACGGCAAAGCCATCTACCTGCACGAATTCTTTTATGCGCTGATGCAAGCCTATGACGCTGTCGCGCAAGAAGCGGATGTGCAGGTCGGCGGACAAGACCAGCTATTTAACATTCTGGTGGCGGGTCGCAAGCTGCAGACAGGCTTGGGACAAAAGCCGCAGATCGCCATCATCATGGGCGAAAGCCTGCCCGGCACCGATGGCGAAATCAAAATGTCCAAGAGCCTGGGCAACCATATCCCGCTGCTCAGCGAAGCCTGGGATATGTTCGGCAAGGTGATGAGCTTGCCCGACAAAGCGATGGGCATTTATCACAAGCTGATTCTGGGCTGGACGCCGACCGAGGTTGCGCGCCTCGAAGCACAGTTGCAAAGCGGCGAAGCGCATCCCAACGATGTCAAAATGCGCCTGGCGCAAGAAATTGTGGGCATCTTTCACAGCCCAGCGGCCGCGCAGGCTGCCCAGACTCGCTGGGACGAAGTTTTTCGTGGCGGCGGCGGTTTGCCCGATGACATTGCCGAAGCGGGTTTGTCTGCCGATGCAGATATACGCGATGTGCTGCTGCGCCTGAAGATGGTCGGCAGTCGCGGCGAAGCCAAACGACTCATCCAGCAGAACGGCGTGCGGCTGAACGAGCAGAAAGTCGCCAGCCCGCAGGCGACCATTACACTGGACATGCTGCCGGCCGTGCTGCAAGTGGGCAAGCGACAATTTGTGCGTTTGGTGCGCGCCGATGGCGAGCGCAGCTGATTACACAATAGATGAACTCATCTGCGTCTGCATCTCGCGGCAGGTTCGCGATGGCGATGTCTGGGCGCAGGGCATCAATACGCCACTGGTTTCGGCTGGCTTGATTTTGGGCAAGCTGCGCTATGCGCCAGACGCTCGCTTCACCTCGGCGATCGGGCAGGCGCTGCTGCAAGACTGGGGCGCGCTGGGCATCAGCCATATCGAAGATCTTTGGGTGGGCAAGGGGCTGGTGCATCTGGGTTTTGCGACTGGCGCGGCGGAGATCCTGCCCAGTTTCCAGCCGAAGGAGTTCTTTCGTCCGGCCCAGCTCGACTCGCGAGGCAACACAAACAACATCGCTTTTGGCGCGGATGTTCACAAGCCGCGTATGCGTCTGCCTGGCAGCGGCGGCATCCCCGATGTGACACCCTGCTACGACCACAGCTACCTGTATGTGCCGCGTCATTCGCGTCTCACTTTTGTGGAAAAATGTGATGTTGTCAGCGGGTTGGGACATGTGCCCTGGCGCAGAACAGGCGGCGGACCGCGCTACCTGATCAGCGACCTGGGCCAATTCGACTGGCAGGCAGGCCAAATGCGCCTGACCAGCCTGCATCCTGGCGTGGAACTGCAACGGGTGCAGCGCAAGACCGGCTTTGCACTGGCGGTCGCGCCCGACCTGCACGAAACACCGCGTCCCGATGCCGAAGATCTGCGCTTGCTGCGCGAAGAGATCGACCCGCTGGGCACGCGGAAGTTGGAGACTTTGGCCGGCCGCGCTCGCAAGACCTTGTTGCGAGACATCGTGCGCCAAGAACGGGAAAATTATGAAGGCAGCGGCGCAGCACGCCAGGTCTGAAGGCCGCGAAATCGGTCGGCTGGCGTGCTCAGATAACCCAGCTGAATGCCCTCAATGCGATCGCGCGCGACCACTGTGTACAATGGAAAATACAGTGGGATAGCGATGGTATATTCGGCAAAGACAGCTTGAAATTCCCGAAGTTGCGCCGCTCGGCGTGTGCCATAGATCTCGCTGCGGGCGGCTTCGAGCAATTCGTCCAGCGCATGTTCGCTGACTCCGCCATAGTTGCCGCCATCGCCTTGTTGCGCTGTATGCCAAAAGCGAAACAAATCGGGATTGTCGCCGTAACGTTGCTCGACAATCGCCGCAGCAAATTGCCCCGCTGCCAAGCGCTGATGAACCTGCTGCGCCGCGGCCGCCACAATCTCAAAACGGAATCCCAATTGCGCCCACTGCACGCTGATGGCTTGCGCCAGCCTGATGTGCTCGGGATGGTCTTGCGCCAGCAACACAAGCGGCTGCGCGGTCGCTGCCGATGCGTCGTCCGGGGCAGCCGCCAAGGCCGCTTGCGCCTGCGCCAGGTCATAACTTGTCCAGTCGGGGTGGGGCAGGTACGCCGAAGAAGCGGGCGGGTAGGGGCTGTCGGCATAGATGGCGCTTGACCCCAATGTGCGGGCGATCAGCGGCGGCACATCCAGACCAAGAGACAGCGCCTGCCGGATATGACGGTCGGCAAAGGGCGCTTTATCCCAGTTGAAAATCAATATCGCCAAAGACGAATCGGCTTGGGTGTACAGCCGTCCGCTGGGCAGCCTCAACAGTTGCTCACGCGGGGCGACATTGGCCAGCGCGTCAATTTCCTCAGCGATGTAGCCGGCCATAGCCGCAGCGGCATCGGGATACAGGCGGAATAGCAATTCCTTGAATTGGTAACCAGACTGCGATTGGGAGCGCATCTGAAAGATCGGCGAAAGCGCGAGCAAGACGGTGTCAATCTGCCCATCGGCTGTGATATGTAGGTGCCCCAGTTGATAAGCGCCGCTGCCAATTGGCGACAGATTGAATGGATGCTGCGCCAACTCGTCAAGCGAAACGCCGCGCAAGGCATGTTCGGGCAAGATGCCGAATGTCAGCAGCTGCGGGAAGCTGCTCAAGGGCTGCGCCAGCCGCATGCGCAACAAGCGCTCGCCCAACTGCTGCACTTCGACCGTGCGCCAAAATGTCGCTGCCGCAGCGACCGTTGCATACGCCGGGTCGCTCATCAAGGCGGTGGTGAAGCGCACATCGTCCGCGGTCAGAGGCAATCCGTCTTGCCAGAACACATCGTCTCGCAGGCGAATGACATACTCCAGGCCATCGCTCGAAGTCACCAGGTCGCTCGCCAAATGCGGGACCGCTTCCCCATAGTCATTGATGACGAAGAGGCTCTCGAAGATCAGGCTCGAGATGTCGCGATCGACTGGATTCAAGTGGGCGAAGAGCGGGTTCAACCGTTGCACACGGCCGACCAAGCCTTCTCGATACGTTTCCGCTTGGACTGGGGACGATGCCGAGCTGACGCTGGCTGTTGGTGGCAGAACCGGCAGGGGCGGGGCAGTGATGGTGGGCTGTGGGCTGTGGGCGCGAGTCGGCGGCGGCAGGTTTTCGGCGTCTCGGGACTGGCGGAATAAAGCGCTGCCAGCAAACAGCCCACTCGCCAGAAGCAGCAAGATCAACTGCCAGCGAAAGCCGCGTAACACGCCTCACCTCGCCAACAGGCTAAAACGACTGTGGGTAAAGCTCAGCCGACTGTGGCGACAGCGAACAAGGCGATGCCCAGGAAGGCGATCGACAAGAAGATGGTGATGCGGAAAAGCGTCTTTTCTAGGCCGCGCCGTGTGCGGGCTATGCCACCGCCTGCATCGCCGCCCAGCAGACTGCCCAGCGCGCCGCCCTTGACCTGCAGCAAGATCAAGATGATCAATGTAATGGAAATGATGATTGCCGCGACTTGCAGCACAACATCCATGGCGCAACTCCCTACCCCTATTCAAGCGCGTAATGCCGGCAGTCTAGCACAGCGCTGCGGTTCTTGCCAGCCCAATTCAGCCACGCAGGGATTGCAAAAAGGCGATGGCAGCAGCCAGTTGCTCGTCGTTGGCGCTATCGTCATCTGCCTCGATGAGGATATCTGGCACGAGGCCGGTCTTGTCAATGCTGCGACCCAGTGGCGTCAGGTAGCGTCGCACAGTCAGGCGAACCGCGCCACCATTGGCGATCTTCTGGAGAGTCTGCACGGTGCCTTTGCCAAATGTCGTCTCGCCGATGATGGTGGCTCGCTCATGATCTTGCAACGCGCCGGCCAACAGTTCGGATGCGCTGGCGCTTTGACTGTCAACCAGCAAAACGATGGGCGCATGGATGCTGGCGCTGCGGCCATTGCTGCGAGTCTGGCTGATTTGCCCTTCGCGATCAACTTCCTGCAACACGATGTCGTCGTCGTCGATGAACAGGCTAGCGACATCGATGGCGCTTTCGATCGTGCCGCCAGGATTGCCGCGCACATCAAAGATCAGCCCGGCGCGCGCAGGCACATCCACTGCCGCCAGCGCCTCTTCCAGCTGTTGGCGCGACAAATTATGAAACTCATGCATGGCGATGTAGGCGATATCGTCATGCAGCGCATATTCCACATTGGGCACGACAAAGATATCGCGCACAATTTCAAAGCTGAGTAATTCATCGCCACGCCTGAAGGTAACCCGTACGCTCGTGCCGCGAGCTCCCGGCACCAATTCGCTAAGATCGTCTTGCGACAACCCCGCCACCGACTCGCCATCGACAGCATGAAAGATATCGCCCACCCAGACGCCGGCTGCGGCTGCGGGGGAGCCTGGCACGACTTCCATCACCTCGATCTTGTCCTGGTCGTTGGTCTTGACCATCACGCCGATGCCAGTGAATTCGCCAGAATAATTGTAATCGCGAGCATACACTGCGGGCGTGATGTAATAGCTGAATTCGTCTCCCAACCCGTCGACCAAGCCCGTCAGCGCGCCTTCGATCAATTGCTCGGCGGCCACCGCGTCGATATAGCGCGACTGGATGAGCTGCCAGGTTTCCCATAATGGCTGGAAGAGCGGATCTTTTTCAGCCTGGCCCGACGGAAGCAGCCCCCCAGCGGCGACTCCCAGCGCGAATGCCAGCAGGACGAGCAGAATGAGTCGGACGTTGTGCGGCCTGCGCAAGGCTGTCATCGCCTCTCCCTGGTCAACTAGACCTTTGGACGCACCTGTAGTATAAGCTATCGTACGCTTTGCACTTTTTAGCGGGCGCAGGGCAGATTTTTCGCGAATCAGCACGGCAGATGCAGCGATGGTCAATACACTGGTCACCATAGACGAAGCGGCGGCGGCTGTACAAGACGGCTGCACACTGGCGCTGGGCGGCATGACTGTATACCGCAGGCCGGTCGGCTTTGTGCGGGCGCTGCTGCAGCGTGAACAGCTACCTCGCGATTTGACCCTGCTCAGCTTCACGGGCGGCATCGAATCCGATCTGCTGGTTGGCGCAGGCTGTGTGGCGGCGGTCCGTTCTGCCTATTTTGGGCTGGAGTCTTTTGGCTTGGCGCCGATGTTCACACAATTCACACAATCTCAGCGCATTCGCGTCATAGAAGAGACCGAAGCAAGCATCGTGATGGGCATACGCGCGAAGATCGGCGGCGTCGGATTTATGCCAGCGCGCGCCTGGCTGGGCACCGATCTGCCGGCGCTGCGCCCAGATGTTCGCACGGTGATAGACCCGTATAGCGGCGCTGAATTGATCGCCTTTCCGGCCATTGCCTGCGATGTCGCCGTGCTGCATGGGCTGGCTGCCGACCGACAAGGCAATGTCCTCATCAACAACAATATGGGCATCGACCTGGAGCTGGTCTATCTGGCGGACACAGTCATCGCCACGGTAGAGCGCGTTGTGGACCAGCTGGAACGCAGCACCGATGGCGTCATCATCCCCTATCCTGGCTGCGCGATGATCGTGGAGCTCCCGGGTGGCGCCGCGCCGACAAGCTGTTTTCCGCTTTACCCGCTGGACGGGGCAGCCTTCCTGCGCTACACCGATGCTTGCCATGCCGGCAACTTTCAGGCTTTCTTGAGCGAATTCCTGCAAAGCTGATTGACCCCAGCCCCAGCCCCTCCCCGACAAGTCAGAGAGGGTAGCCAAGGCAAGCGGATTCGGGATGGTTTGCGCCTGTTTTGCCTCCCTCCGACTTGCCGGGGGAACGAGGGAAGTGTGCTAATCCACGGATGTAGACACGCTCCGCGAAACAATCGCTTGCACTCGCTGGATAAGTCGGCTATACTGCTGCCCAGCAACATATTCCGAGACTTGGGGAGCTTGCGTGAGTAGGCTGAGAGGGTGTGTGAGCACACCGACCCATCAACCTGATCCAGGTAATGCTGGCGTAGGGATGTCAATATCACCCCACCGTGCAGCGCGCCCAAAAGTAATTGCGGCGCGTTGTTGATTTCCCGCGCGGGCTCCTCTTCAGTCTCATCTACTTCAGTGCGCTGTGAAGTCGGCGTTCTGCATTTGGCAAACGAAGGGAGCATTCAATGAAGTTGCGCATTCTGCCGATTATCGTTCTGCTGGTCGCCGCGCTTGTCGCACAGGCGCAAGAGGCGGACACCGTCGTGCTGGTGACGCATGACAGCTTCGCCATATCAGAGTCGGTGCTGGGTAGTTTTGAAGCCCAAACTGGCATCGTGGTCGAAGTGCTGCGGGCTGGCGACGCCGGGCAGATGGTCAACCGGGCCATCCTGAGCAAAAACAATCCGCTGGGCGATGCCTTGTATGGGGTCGACAATACATTTTTGAGCCGCGCGCTGGCTGCAGAAATCTTCGTGCCGTATCAATCGCCGGCGCTGGATATGGTCGCCGCGGACTTCCTCGGGGACGGTGACTTCCGCGTTACGCCTGTCGACTTTGGCGATGTTTGCCTGAATTACGATATCGCCTGGTTCGCCGAAAACGAGCTGGCGCTGCCGCAGGCGCTGGACGAGCTAACAGATGAAGCCTACGCTGGCTTGCTGGTGGTCGAAAACCCCGCCACATCCTCGCCGGGCTTGGCATTCTTGCTGGCGACTATCGCGCAGTTCGGCGACGAGAGCGAGGGCGGTTTTCTGGACTACTGGGCGGCATTGCGCGCCAATGATGTGTTGGTCGCAGATGGCTGGACAGACGCCTACTACGGTGAATTCACAGTCGGCAGTCGTGGCGCGGGGACGCGGCCCCTGGTGGTCAGCTATGCCAGCAGCCCGCCCGCCGAGGTCATCTATGGCGAAGACCCGGCCGCCGGCGCGGTCACTGGAGCGCTCATCGACGCCGGCATGTGTTTCCGCCAGGTTGAATATGTGGGCGTGCTGGACGGGGCTGCCAACGAAGCTGGCGCGCAACTGCTCATCGACTTCATGCTCAGCGCCGAGTTTCAAGCCGATATGCCGCTGAATATGTTCGTCTTCCCGGTGGTGGAGGCGATTGAATTGCCAGAGGCTTTCGTGGCCTACGCCCAGATTCCCGTGCAGCCGGCCTTCGTTGAGCCCGCGGATATCGAAGCCAATCGCGAAGCCTGGATTCAAGCCTGGGCAGAGGTGATGTTGCGGTGAGGACCTGGCTGCCCAGGAGCGGCTATGCGCTGTATTTGCTGCCGCTGCTGTTTCTGGGCATTTTTTTCCTGTATCCGCTGCTGACCATCTTTGATATCAGCCTGCGCCCCGCTGGCGAGCTGGATTTATCTGCCTTTGGGCGGCTGATCAGCAGCGATTATTACATCGAGACCTTGCTGTTCACCTGCTACCAAGCCGCTTTGTCCACCGGGCTGACGCTGCTGTTGGCCACACCCTGCGCATTTGTCTTCGTCCGCTACCGATTTGCTGGCAAGTCGCTGCTGCTCTCTCTGGCCACGCTGCCTTTTGTGCTGCCGACAGTCGTGGTTGCGCTGGCTTTTGCCTCTCTGACAGGCAAAAACGGCATTGTCAACGATCTGTTGCGCGCGCTTTTTTCGCTGGAATACGCGCCCATTCAACTGGAACGCACGTTGTTTCTGATACTCATCGCGCATGTTTTTTATAACTTTGCCATCGCCCTGCGCATCATGACGGGCTATTGGGCATCGGTGGGCTTCGCAACGGAAGAAGCGGCGCGTTGCCTGGGGGCGGATGACTGGGCTATCTGGCGCGATATCCGCTTGCCGCTGCTCCGACCGGCTTTGCTTTCGGCGGGCATCCTGGTCTTCATCTTCTGCTTCACCAGCTTCGGCGTGGTGCTGATTTTGGGCGGAATCCGCTTCGCCACCCTGGAGGTGCAGATTTATTATCAAGCGGTGAATATATTCAATTTGCCGCTGGCGGCCGCGCTGTCCATCGTGCAGATCCTGTCCATGCTCGCGCTGATGACGGTCTACACGCGCCAGCAGAGGAATTTGCAGTTGCGCTTGGCCAGCAGCGCCACAATCGCCAGAGCGCCTCGCACGGCCGCCGAGCAAGCCGCTGTTGCCAGTTGCGTCGGTTTGATATGTCTGCTGCTCTTGTCGCCACTGGCTGCTTTGCTGGCGCGGGCGGTCATGGCAAACGGCCAACTCGATTTGTCAAACTTCTTGGCGCTGGCAGAAAAGTCGCGCGGTTCGCTGCTTTTCATCGCGCCGCTGGAAGCGATCGTCAATTCGCTGCGCTTCGCCTTGCTGGCGATGGCGGCTGCTTTGCTGTTGGGCATCATCGCCGCCAGCATGATCGACCGGCGCGGACGTTTTGCGCGCTTGTGGGATCCACTCTTTATGCTGCCATTGGCGACCAGCGCGGTTACCTTGGGCTTCGGATTCATTGTGGCTCTGGACGAGCCGCCGCTCAACCTGCGCGCCAGTTGGCTGATCATACCTGTTTCGCATACATTGGTCGCGCTGCCTTTTGTAATCCGCAGTCTGCTGCCCGCGATGCGCGCTATTCCGCCATCGCTAGGAGAAGCCGCGCGCGTGCTGGGCGCAAAGCCACATCAGAAGCTGCTTTCCATTGATGCGCCGCTGCTGGGCAGGAGCATCGCTGTCGGCGCGACATTCGCTTTCACCGTGAGCATGGGCGAGTTCGGCGCGTCGCTGTTCGTGGCGCAGCGCGAATCGGTGACGATGCCGGTGGTCATCTATCGGCTGCTGGGAGATCCGGGTTTGGCGTCGTATCGGCAGGCGCTGGCGATGAGCGTGCTGCTGATGCTGGTTTGCGCGGGCGGATTCATGCTCATCGAGAGGCTGCGCGTCGCTGGCGTGGGCGAATTCTGATGTTGCGGCTGGCGGCTGTGAGGCATGCCTATGGCGATGTGGCCTCGCTGCGCGGCGTGTCGCTGGACTTGCAGGCGGGCGAGATTCTTTGCCTGCTGGGTCCCAGTGGCTGTGGCAAAACGACGTTGCTGCGCATCATCGCCGGCTTGGAGAACAACTATCGTGGCGAAGTCTGGCTGGACGGCGCAGATATCCGACCAGTGCCCGTCCATGAACGCGGCTTCGGCTTGATGTTTCAGGATTTTGCGCTCTTCCCGCATATGTCTGTGAGGCAAAATATCGCTTATGGATTGAAGCGGCGCGGCGACAAGCGGCGGGACATCCAGCGCCAGGTAGATGACTTGCTGGAACGGGTTGGGGTGGCTGGTTTGGGCGCGCGCGATGTGGCGGCGCTTTCGGGCGGACAGAAGCAGCGAGTGGCTTTGGCGCGCAGCCTGGCGCCCAACCCGCGGCTGCTGATGCTGGACGAGCCGCTGGGATCGCTGGATGCCCAGCTGCGCGACCAACTGGCGCTGGAATTGCGGCGACTGCTCAAAGAGGCCGGCATCGGCGCGATATATGTGACGCACGACCGCCGCGAAGCCTTCTCTATTGCCGACCGCATCGCTGTGATGCACGCGGGCTGCATCCAGCAATGCGACACGCCGCGTCAGCTCTATCACAAGCCGGCCAATGCGCAGGTCGCGAGCTTCCTAGGTTTGCGCAATCTCTATGCGCGCGCAGAAAATGCCCAGGCCGTGCAATTGGCAAAGCAGGCGCATGTGCTGGACAACGAAACGCAGTACCTCTTGATTCATCCGCGCGGCATCAGCCTGGAAAGCCCGATATCTGCGCCAGCTGTCGAATTTGCTGCCACGCTGCTCTCAGCAGTCTTCCGTGGCGAGAATTGGGATATCCGCCTGCGCCTGGACGGAGACCTGCAGCTGTCATTCTCGACGCGTGAATTGCCTGCGCAGATCGGCGAATCCCTGCGCGTGTTTGTGGCGTTGGAGGCTGTGCTGGCGCTGAGAGACTAGACCACGTCTGTGCTGTTGGCGCGCCGGCATCTATAATCCGTATTCAAGTCGACCAGACAGGTTCTAAGGACAGAGCCATGCCGCGGGCATTAATCAGCGTTTCTGACAAAACGGGCATCATCGAATTCTCCAGAGAACTTATCGCGCTGGGTTGGGAGCTGGTGGCGAGCGGCGGGACAGGCGCAGCGCTGCAGGCCGGCGGCATTCCTGTCACCAGCGTCGAGAGTCTCACCGGCCAAGCCGAGCTGTTGGGCGGGCGCGTCAAGACCCTGCACCCGGCCATCCATGGCGGCATTTTGGCGCGCGACAACAGCGCAGACCTAAGCGAACTGGCGCAGCATGGCTATGCGCCCATCAGCCTGGTCGTCTGCAATCTGTATCCTTTCAGCGAGACGGTCGCTGCGGTCGATGTCGCGCTGGGCAATGCCATCGAACAGATTGATATCGGCGGCGTCACGCTGCTGCGGGCTGGGGCGAAGAACTTTGCGCGCGTAACAGTTGTCTGCGCTCCCGACGATTATGGCTTGGTGATTTCGGCGCTAAAGCATGATGGCGCAACCAGCAGCCAACTGCGCCGCGAATTGGCGATTAAAGCGTTTGCCCATTGTCGCGATTATGATACGGCTATTCATGCCTGGCTAGCCGACTCCGATGTTGCGCCAGCGGCCGACCAGCCTGTGCCCGAAAGCATTTCTATCGGACTTCGGCGCAGCCATGACTTGCGATATGGAGAAAATCCGCATCAAGCCGCCGCCTATTTTTCGCGAGGCAATAGCCAGACGCCACTGGGCGCGCAGCAACTGGGCGGCAAGCAACTTTCGTATAACAACATTCTGGATGTCGATGCGGCCTGGCGGGCAGTCAGCAGCTTTGACGAGCCGACAGCCGTCATTGTCAAGCACTTGAACCCGACCGGCATCGCCAGCGCGCAACAGTTGGCAGAAGCTTTTCCGTTGGCGCTGGCATCAGATCCGCTTTCGGCATTTGGCGGGATCATCGCGCTAAATCGCGCAGTCGATGCCGAGCTGGTGAGCGCGCTGGGCACGCTCTTTATCGAAGGATTGATTGCGCCGGGCTTCACCGAAGCTGCGCTTGAACAGCTGCGAAAACGGCGGGCGAATTGTCGCCTCTTGCAGATGCCGCGCACATTTGATGAAACTGGCTACGAGCTGCGTAGCGTCATGGGTGGCTTGCTGCTACAACGCTACGACCTGGGCGATCCAGCCGGGGTTCAACTGACGACAGTGACGCGGCGCGCTCCGACACAGGCAGAACTGGCTTCTCTGCGCTTCGCCTGGCGAGCCGCGCAGCATGTCAAGTCGAATGCCATTGTGCTGGCGCGGTCCAAACGGACTGTTGGCATTGGCGGCGGCTTGCCCAGTCGCGTCGATGCGGCGGCACTGGCGATCAGCAAGGCGGGCGCAGAAGCAAAAGACGCGGCGCTGGCATCGGACGCCTTCTTCCCCTTCCCGGACAGCATCGAGCGGGCGGCGCAGGCTGGCATTCGCAGCATCATCCAGCCGGGCGGCTCCATCCGCGATGCGCAAGTTATCGACGCCGCGGACCGCTATGATATGGCCATGATATTCACCGGGACACGCCACTTCCGCCATTGAACCCTGCCCGAGCGGGAATGATCATCCATCTCGCCACCGACTTGTCTACAGCAGCAGATCGCGATTTGCCTCCCCCTGACCAGTCGGGGTACATTTTTTCTACCCCACTCCCGACCCATCCCCATATCAATAGAGAAGGTTTTCTCGTCGAGAAACCGCTGCGTTTATTGCTAATCTGCAAGAAATCGAGCATGGGAATTCATCTGCTCTACATGCGCTCCCCCTCCCTGTTGCTTCGGGGAGGGGGCTGGGGGCTGGGGTAGAGGGGGTCTCGATTCTCAGACCGCTTCGACAGCAGCCTCATCAACACGACCGCCGAGGAAAGGCAGCTCGCCCTGTTCCCAAGCCACCAGCAGCGGCACGGCGGTGAAGATGGATGAATAAGTGCCGCTCAGCAAGCCGATAAACAAGATAGCGATGAATTGTTTGACTGTCTCGCCACCGAAGAGCAGGATGGCGATCATGATGAAAAAAGCGTTCAACTGCGTGGCCAGCGAGCGATGGATGGTCTCCCAGATGCTGCGATTGACGATCGTCTCGTAGGGTTCGCCCAGGTGCTTGGGGATATTTTCTCGGATGCGGTCGAAGACGACGATAGAATCCTGCACAGAAAAACCGACCACCGTCAGCACCGCCGTCAGGAAGAGCGCATCGATCTCCCAGCCCAGCAGCAAGCCGAAGAGCGACATCACGCCCATCACAACCAGCATGTCGTGGATCATGGCGGCGATGGCGCAGACGCCATAGCGAATGGCGTTGGGCACCTGGCGGAAGGCGATGACGATGAAGCCGGTGATCACCAGCGCGCCCACCGCCACAGCTGCCAATGCCGAGCGCGTCACTTCGCCGCCGATGGTGGCTGACACTGTTTCTATGCCGAAGCTGTCGCGGTCGATCGGCGCGAGTTCGCCCAGGCTTTCCAGAATGTCGTTGGTCCTGGTCACTTCATGAAAACCCGCCCGCACCGACCAACGGAAGTCGTCTGCGCCGCCAATCTGCTGGATGATGACATTGTCATCGCCAAAGTTCGTGAAGACGCGGCGGATGCCATCTTCGCTCGCCCCGGCTTGCTCAAACTTTAGCTCGTAGATGCTGCCGCCCAAAAAGTCGATGCTGAGGCGGAAGGGCGCGCCAGTTGTGACGGTCGAATAGAGCATAATCGCCAAGCCCGGCAAGATGACCAGAGCGGACAGAACGAAAAACCAGCGGCGCTTTTGCACGATAGAAAACATGTCGGCAGCCCCTCTCATGCGCCCAGCAGCGCGCGGTTGTTCTCGATGCGGCTGCGGAATAGCCCAACGAGCATGTACAAGAAGGTGCGCGTTACGATGACGGCGGTGAACAAGTTGAGCAGCAGCCCGATCGCCAGTGTCACCGCGAAGCCAGCCACGATGCTTGCGCCCGGCGTCTGCCCGAACATGAACAGGATGCCGCAGATGATGATGGTCGACAAGTTGCTGTCGCGGATGGATGTCCAGGCGCGGTCGAAGCCGGCTTTCAGCGCCGCCTCCAAGGGCAGACCCGCCCGCAGTTCTTCCTTGATTCGCTCAAAGATCAATATATTGCCATCCACCGCCGTGCCAATGGATATGAGGAAGCCGGTGATGGCGGGCAATGTCAAGGTAACTGGCAGCAGCTTGAACACGGCGATATTCAGAAAGATGAAAACGACCAGCGCCAGGTCGGCCGCCAAGCCCGGCAGCCGATAATAAATGAGCATGAAGGCCAGCACGACGAGCACGCCGATGACGCCCGCCTGCACGCTCAGCCGCACCGATTCTTGCCCCAGCGTCGCGCCGACTTCTTGGGTGCTTTCGATGCGCAAGGGGATGGGCAGCGCGCCCGAACGCAGTTGCAAAGCCAGGGTATTGGCATCGTCTTCTGTGAATTGACCGCTGATGACGCCGCCGCTGCTCAATTGCGCCTGGATGACTGGCGCAGACAGCACTTCGCCATCCAGCACGATCGCCATGGGCTGGCCGATGCGTTCTGCTGTAAAGCCGCCGAAGACAGATTGAAACTCTTCTTTGATTTCAAAATTGATCATCCATTCGGCGCTGCCCGTGCCTTGCGGCGGGGCGAGCACGGCGCTGGCCGCCTGCAGCCCGGCACCAGTCATCACGGTGCGGAAGGGCAAGCCAG
Source organism: Anaerolineae bacterium (assembly GCA_022824565.1). GTDB lineage: Bacteria > Chloroflexota > Anaerolineae > Aggregatilineales > Phototrophicaceae > UBA6055. The sequence continues at coordinate 34,248 of JAJDZQ010000030.1, forward strand.
TCACTGGATGCGCGCGCCGAGCGGCCAACGGGTCTTCTTCGCCTTCGGGCACATTGGCATTGCGGCGCATCTCGACTTGTTCGCTGGTTACGATCTCGCTGCCCACCAGGTCATAAGTCTGGGCGCTGAGTCCGCCGAAGTCCACGAATTCCAGCAAGGCGGTCTGCTGGATGGTGGCGATGGCTTGCTGTGGATCGCTCACGCCGGGCAGCTCGACCAAGATGCGGTCGCGCCCCTGCACTTGCACAGTCGCTTCGGTCAAACCCAAGGCATTGACGCGCCGCGAGACATTGTTGGCTGTTTCGCCCAGGTCTTCGGCAGAGAAGCTGTCGGCGGCGATATCGGCTTGCAACAAGACGCGCAACCCGCCAACCAGATCCAAGCCCAGGCTTTGTGTGATATGGAGCGCGAATTCGGGCAGGCCATCGCCATCGGAGTCAAATTCCAGATTTTCTGTGCACTTCAAGTTGGCGCGCGCAGCTTCATCGGCAGCGGCGCAGGCGGCGGCATCCACGCCCTTGCTCTCGGGTGGGGTCGCCACCCAGATGCAGAAGGCGCTGAGTATGACGATAAAGACTAGCCAGCGGCTGTGCCTGCTCATGATTTTACGCCTTCCTCGCTGGTCGATGCTTGATTGCGAATGCTGCCGGTGCCACGAGCGGCGCTTTCGGCGATGGCTTGTGGATCATAGACTTGCTGCAGGGCGGCTGTCAGCAGCTTGATGCGCACGCCAGCGGCGATCTCGATTATCGATATGCCAGCAGCTACATCAATATCGATGATCACCCCGACGATGCCGCCATAGGTCACGACCTCGTCGCCCACATGCAAGGCGCGCACGATTTTCTGCTTGTGCTGGAAGGCGCGCTGCTTGGGGAAGATGACCATCGCCCAATAGCCGCCCAGCGCCAGCGAAAGCACCGCAAAGACGAGCACGAATTCTGGCATGGTTGCCTTTGTTCAATGGCTAATCGCAATTCGCCCGTAGTATAGTGGCGAATGCCGGGCATATCCAGACCGCATCGTTTGCTTGACTATACGACCTGGTATCTTATACAATACAGTCCGAACTTGTCGCCAGCGTGTGAGGTGGACAGAAAAATGAGCAGCGCAAAATCCAAAGCAATTGTGGCCGGCTTCGTCCTGACCCTGCTGATTGTGCTGGCGGTCGCTCCCGCTGCGGCCGGCGATGTCGCCCTGAGCCTGAACAGCGGCGATGAAAACGAAGTCTTCTGGATTGAAGGCGAGCCATCGCTGGTCATGAACGGCTTCGACCTATCCACCTTTGCTGATGACCTGCCCGTGGCGCTCGATGTAGTGACCTTGTCGGTAGAAACGCCAGTGCCCGGCGGGCGCGTTGTGGTGGTGGTCTATGAAGATGCGACAGGCGGCGCGCCGCACGATGCCACGTTGGCTTATCGCGAGGTCGTTTCTATCAACGAAGCTGGCACTGTGCGCATCGCGCTGTCAAAGCCTGCTTTCGTCAACGAGACAGTGGCATGGGTCGGGTTTTACCTGCCAGTGGGCTTCCGCTTTTATGCCGATACTTCCGGCGCGTCTGCCTTGACCTACTGGGCTTGGACGCCGGGCGGTCCCTTCGACCTCAGTTCGCCAGGGCGCGCGGTGGTGCTGGGGCCTGGCGATGGCAGCGAGCCTGTCAACATACAGATGGATGGCATCGCGCGCATCGGCATTGAGCTGCGAGAAGCCACGGGGCTGGAATTGGCGCGACTCGCTCCGCTCGGGCAACAGGTGGCGGAAGATGCTGAAGTGGATGTCTCCAACTTCAAAGAACATCACAATTGCCCGGGCTTCTTGTGGGAACCCGGCAGTTCTTCGGTCGATCTGACCTGCCTGGTCGGCGCGCAGATCGAGGCGCCAGTGGTCATTCAAGATGCGCCGGAGGGTTACATCGATGTCCAGCGCGAAGGCATGCTCTACAAGCTCGTAGCGGAGAATTACAGCGTCTTGCCCGAGCCGGTGATGCACTGCATCCGCGTGCCAGAAGAACATCTGGAAACGGCGGTGATTGGCGAGGCGCGCGATATCCCCGAGCGGTGGTACATCCTGCCCTCGGTGCGCTATGACGACATGGTTTGCGCCGACATCAGCTTCGTCAATTATGTTTCCTATTTCTTGCCGCGCAGCCCCGGCTCCGTACAGAATGTCAACCTGGTTATCGGCTGGTCGCGGGTCGCCCCACATCCGGCCATCTGTGGCTTGCCGCTCAAAATCACGGCCGCGGTCGTCAATACCGGGCGCGAAGAATTCTTCACCGACGACGGAAACTTCCAGATCAGCGTGGAGAATATCCACCTGGAATCGGGTTTTCTCTTCCCAGTTAAGGATATTTCGGTGCCAGCCTGGCGCTTCAAACCGGGCGACCGGCGGGGCGTGCCCATCGAGTTCCTGAATGAAAATGAAGTCGTCCGCGACGGCACGACGATTGGAGATCGGTATCGTCTGCAAATCCGCATTGACAGCGCTTCTCAGGTCGAAGAGACCAATGAATCTGACAATATGTGGTTCACAGAATATGTGCTTTCGCCCGTGCATTCGACCTATCAATGCTTTGACAGAACGCCGGACGATGGCTCGCCAGCGCATTATCCGCCGGTGTGCGAAATCGAAAATTACCATCCGCGCTATGGACAGGGCAATTCGCCTGGGCACGATATCGACTTGCAGACTTATGACTACGCTGTGCAGCAGCCGCTGAACCCGACTGGCTTTGGTTTTGGCTTGTATGGCTACACCCAGTGCCTGGCAGCGCACTACTACGACACCAGCAATAGCACGGGCGATTACATTGACTACTGGAACGATCGCGGCGAGTTGGACTTCGAACAGATTGGCATGGGCTTGGGCGCTTGCGAAATCGGGCAGGTTAGCGGCGAGGATGGTGATTTCGGCAGCAGAGATAATTATTGCGATTGCTTGGCAAAACTGCCTGGTCAATACGCAATTGGACAAGACCAGTGTAATGCAATCTGGAACCGGGTTACTGATGCGACTCAAGACGAATAAGCGACTGGCGCGGCGCAACCGCCAGATCACCAACTACCTTTTCTTCGGCACCTTCGCCGCGTTGATTTTGGGCTTCATCATCATCAACGCTTCTCTCTTCACCACCGATGTCCCCGATACATTGACCTTGATCGCGCAGTCGGCCATTCTGCCGGTGGCTTTTGTGCTGACGGTTGTTTCGGTGCGCATGACCAACTTGTGGGCGCGCCGTCCACGCCCGGAAGATGCCATCGCTGGCGGACTCAAAGGCTTGAGCAACAAGAGCGTTCTCTACAATTATTATCACTTCCCGGCTCGGCATGTGCTGATATGCCCACAGGGAGTCTTCGCCATCACCACGCGCTGGCACGATCAGCGCTTTACCTATCGCAAGGGCAAATTTCGCAGCCACAAGAACATCCTCAGCAAGTTTTTTTCGGCCATTCGCTTTGATGGCGTGGGCAATCCGCTGCGCGATGCCGAATTTGCCGGCGCGCGTGTGCAGCGCAAGATCGACGGTGTCGCCGATGATGTCCCTGTGCAGTCACTGGTGGTATTCATCGATCCGTCCGCAGAAATCGAATTTGAAGACGAACCGTCCCTGCCCGTCCTCTACGCCGATAGCAAAAAAAGCCCCAACCTCAAAGATTTCATGCGCGACAAGAAACGCGAGCTGGACGAGACCGTGGGCGATTCCAAAGCCCGCAACGCCAGCCTGATGCCACTGACCGACGAGCAAATCGAAATATTCGAAGCCGCCACCACTTGAGCGCATGCGCCATCTGCCGCTCATCCTGATCTGCCTGCTGGGTTTTGCGCTGCGCTTGCACAAGCTGGATGATGTGCCGCTGCGGGGCGATGAAGCCTTCAGCGTACAGTATTGGGCAGATACGCCGCTGGCCATTTCCCTCGGCGAGATTGCGTTGGGCGAGCCGCATACCCCGCTGGTTTATGCTGTGGCGCGGGCATGGCGGATGATCGTCGGCGGCGTGGACTCGGTGTTTGCGCTGCGCTACCTGGCGGCCTTGGGCAACATAATCGGCGCTGCCGGCATCTGGGCGCTGGGCTGGCGTCTGACTGGCGAAAGGCGCATCGGCCTGCTGGCGGCGCTGCTATGGGCTTTGCATCCCTATGAAATTTGGCACAGTCAGGAATTTCGCAATTATGCCTGGTGGGCGGGCTTGAGCGTGACATCGCTGTGGCTGGGCGCGCGCTTGGTCGAGCGGGATACTCGCGGCGACTGGCTGGCCTATGCGCTGATTGGCGGCGGCTGCGCGCTGGCGATCTACACCGAACCTTTTTCTACCTTGGCAGTTACGGGCTATGCGTTGCTGCAGCGGCGTCAGGATGGGCGCTTTCTGCGGCGGCTGCTGAGCTTGCAGGCGCTGTTTGCTGCGCTGCTGGTTTTTGGCTTCGCGCTGCTGCAAGTGCGCTCGGGCTATGCGGCGACCTATCCGGGCTTGCAGCCAGCTTTCTCGCTGCCGGAATATGTGACGGTCTTCGTGCCGACCTTGACTTTGGGCAGCAGCATCCCGCTGAACCAAGCTGCGCTGGGCTTGGCGATTTCGCTTTGGCTGGTCGTGGCGGCCGCAAACGTGCACCGCTATCAGCCCAGCGCTTTCCAGTTGCTTGCGCTGGCGGCTGTGCTGCCTTTGCTCGGATTGGGCTTGGCTTCACAATTCTGGGATCTTTTCCACCCGCGTTATGTGTTGTCGGTCGTGCCGGCCATTTTGCTGCTGCTGGTGACAGGCAGCTTCTGCCTGGCGAAATGGCTGCGGACCTGGCTTCGTCTCGACGCGAATGTTTTGGCGCTAGTGCTGCTTTCGCCCTGGTTTATGCTGGCGGCCTTGACACTGGACGCGCACTTTACCAATCCGTCTTTTCGCAAGGCGCCGGCCTGGGACTCGCTGGGCGCATTCCTCAATGACCGGGTGTCCGAGCGCGACCTGGTCATCCAGTTGGCCGGCGATGCGGCCTTTGGCTATTATTATCGTGGCGCAGCGCCAGATATCGGTTTGCCGGTGAACGGGAGCCAATCGGTCGCGGCTATTCAAGCGAGTTTGCTCGAGCTGGTCGATGACTACGTTAGTGTATTTGTGGCCGCGCGCGAACAAGCTGGCTGGGGCAATGCTGGCGCGGTCGCTGCCTGGCTGGGCGAGCATCGACAAGAAGTCATGCGCACCGATGTGGACGGCCTGCCGGTCCGGCAATATCAATCG